>CAYTVP010000315.1:0-5494 GCA_964441675.1 uncultured Solibacteraceae bacterium
ATTCGATGGCTTCCTGGCCGTCTACGAGGAAGGCAAGGATCAGCGCGACGAGGATGACGAGGAGCTGAAAAATCGCCTGCCCAAAGTAGACCAGGGCGAGATTCTGAACCTCAAGGCGCTGCTGCCGGAGCAGCATTTCACAGAGCCGCCTCCCCGCTATACCGAGGCGACCCTGGTGAAGCAGCTCGAAGCCGACGGCGTGGGGCGTCCTTCCACCTACGCATCGATTCTGTCGACCATCCAGGACCGCCAGTACGTCCGCAAGGACGGCGGCAAGTTTTCGCCCACCGATATCGGCGAAGTAGTGTGCGACATGCTGGTCTCCAATTTCGGCGATCTGTTCAACGTTCGCTACACCGCGCGTCTTGAGGAAGAACTCGACGAAGTGGAAGACGGCAAGCTCGACTGGCGGGTCGAGATGGCGGAATTCTACGAGCGGCTGCTGAAAGACCTGGAGAAGGCGTCCGAGTCGGCCGAGTCGTTGAAAGCCGGTATTCCGACTGACGAGAAATGCGACAAATGCGGACGCGTGATGCTGCGCCGCATTGGCAAGAATGGCATGTTTCTCGGCTGTTCCGGATATCCGGAGTGCTCCAACACGCGTGAGTTGAGCGTGGATCTTCCGGAAGGCGAAGAGGAAGAATACTGCGAAAATTGCGGCCGCCCGATGGTGCTGAAAAAGGGACGATTCGGCCAGTTCTACGCCTGCACGGGGTATCCGGATTGCAAAACGACCCGGCCGCTCGGCACGCAGAAAAAGGCAGATGAGCCGCTCGAAGAAAAATGCCCGCAGTGCGGCAGCAAGCTGGTCAAAAAGTACGGACGCTTCGGCGAGTTCGTAGCGTGCTCCAACTATCCGGAGTGCAAATACGTCAAGCAGAACTCCACCGGAGTGGCCTGCCCGAAATGCAGCGAAGGCGAGATTATCGAGCGGCGATCCCGTACCGGAAAAACTTTCTTTGGCTGCAACCGTTATCCAAAGTGCGACTTCGTTGCCTGGGCCAAGCCGATTCAGGAAAAATGCCCGGACTGCGGCAGCCCGTACCTGGTAGAAAAGCACCTCAAATCGGGCGACTGGGCGCAGTGTCCGAATAAGGAGTGCGGCTTCAAACGCGCCCTGGCCGCCTCGGAACAAACACCCGCGACCGTCTGACCTGATTATTGTCCGCTCGCTCGATTCTGCTTTCCGCCTGCAACAGCGGGGTGGAAAATCGTTGAAAGGCCAAGTGCATGCTAACCTAGCAAATGCTAAGTTAGCAATCACTATTTTAGGGGTAATTGTCGCGGGATGAGTATCGGTGTCCGCATGACGGGCAAAGCGCGCCGGGATGCGATTATCACGACGGCGATCGGGATGTTTTCCGAGCGTGGCTTTCGCGGAGTCACGACCCGGGAATTATCCGCTGCCGTGGGGGTCAGTGAGCCTGTTCTCTACCAACACTTTCCTTCGAAGCGCGACCTTTACGCGGCAATCATCGAGCGAAAAATCGAGCAATCCGCTTCGCTACGCGAACGTTTCGCCGCGTTGTGCAAGCATCCGGGAAAACCGGAAGACTTTTTTGAGCATCTTGGACTCATCGTCATCGAGTGGCACCGGGCCGATCCCACGTTTTTGCGGTTGTTCCTGCGCAGCAGTCTCGAAAACGACGAACTCCGCGATGTCTGTCGCAAACGCATGCTGGGGGACTATTTCGTTCCGCTGGTGGATGCGGTTGCGCGGCTGGGAAAATCAGCCGGATTTCGCCCCATGGATCCTGCCACCGTCGCCTACGCGTATTTCGCCGCGCTGACAATGCACTGCCTGGATCGCATCTTGTTTTCGCACCCCCTTGAAGACATCTCCGACGAGGAGATGGTCAAAACCGTCGCCAAGATCTTCCTCAATGGATTGAAGAAGGAAAAGAAAAAATGAATCGCTGGTTACTTTCACTTCTGGCCGTCCTTGTTTCGGCCGGCTGCTCACGAAACGATCAAGGGGCCCAGGTGGAGGCCTCAGCCACGCGACAGACGCCGTTCCAGGTGGAAACAGCGCTCGCGGAAACACGTCGCGTTGAGAAATCGATTGCTGTCACGGGCGAACTGCAGGCAGACGAGACGGTATCCGTCAGCTTTGAGGTTGCCGGGCGTGTAGCCGACATCTCTGTCGATTTCGGGCAGGTCGTCCGCAAGGGCACGGTGATCGCGACGCTCGATCCGCAGGAATATCAGATCCGGCTGGACCGGGGCCGCGCCATGCTGGCACAGGCGCTGGCGCGCATTGGATTCACGCCGGCGCAGGCAGACGAAACACCGGCAACGTCGCCGGCGATCCGGCAGGCGGAAGCGCAACTCGCCGATGCCCGCAGTAAGTTCGAATCGGCATCGAAGCTGATCAAGACGGGAGATATCGCTAACGAACGCTACGTGGAGCTGGAGAAGTCTCTGACCGCGCGGCAAGCAGCCGTGGATGCCGCCAAAGATGAGCTCCGCACCTTGTCGGCCAATGTGCAGTCGCTCAAGGCCGATGTGCGCCTGCTCGAGAAGCAGCTGCGCGATACCGTCGTCCGGGCTCCGTTCGATGGCGCGATTGCCGAGCGCATGGTTTCGCCCGGGCAATTCATCAAAGAAAATACGCCAGTGGTACGCCTGGTAAAGTCCGACCCACTGCGCCTTCGGTTGGAAGTTCCCGAGACGGCCACATCGTCCGTGCGTACCGGTTCGACTCTGACGTTTACTACCGACGCGGTGCCGGGCCAGAAATTTCGAGCCACCGTCCGCCGCCTGAATCCCTCGCTCGATCAGAAGTCGCGAACCATGACGGCCGAAGCCCTCATCCGGAATCCGAAATCAATCCTGCGGCCGGGCACGTTCGTGCAAGTTGAGCTGATCACCGCCGGAAACGTCGAGATCGTCACAGTGCCCAAGACGGCGCTTTATAACATCGCCGGCTTGACGAAGATTTTTGCGATTCGTGACGGCAAGGCAGTCGAGTTCCGCGTGCCTCCGGGCATGGAGGGAGACAGTTGGGTGGAGGTTCCCGGCGCCACTGTAAAACCAGGGGAACAGGTAGCCGTATCCAATCTCTCGGCGCTTATCGATCAAGCACCCGTGGAGGCAAAGTAGACTATGCAGAAACTCGCCGAAGTCTGCATACGCCGTCCCGTCTTCGCCACGATGCTGATCATGGCGCTGATGGTGATGGGCTTCGATTCCTATCGCAAGCTTGGCGTCGATTTGTTCCCGAAGTTGGACTTCCCGTTCGTCACCATCCGGACGACTCTGGCGGGTGCGGCTCCGGAAGAGATCGAAACGCAGGTCAGCAAACGGATCGAGGAAGCCGTCAATACAATCTCTGGCATCGAAGAACTGCGATCCACCTCTGCCGAGGGTATCTCCACAGTTTTAGTTCAGTTCGCGTTGGATAAAGATCCGGACGTCGGCGCGCAGGAAATACGCGACAAGGTGAACACCGTTCTGGCGCAGCTTCCGCGCGATGCCGATCCGCCGATCATCGAAAAAGTGGCGACTGACGCCAGTCCGATTCTCAGTATCGTCGTCGCCAGCAATCGCGATCTGCGCGAGACCACGAAGCTGGTAGACGACCAGATCAAGAAGAATATCGAATCGTTGAAGGGTGTCGGCCAGGTACGCTTCGTCGGCGACCGGACACGACAAATTCAACTTTGGCTCAACGGCGAAAAGCTATACGCCTACGGCTTGAATATCGACCAAGTCCGCACCGCGGTGCAGATGCAGAACGTGGAGATCCCCGGAGGACGCGTGGACCAGGGGGCGCGGGAGCTGTCGCTTCGTACGCTCGGCCGCGTCGAGCGCCCGCAGGATTTCAACCGAATCATCATCGCCAACCGCGGTGGCGCCAACGGACCGATCCGGTTCAACGACATCGGGTATGTTGCCGATGGATTCGAGGAGCCTCGCTCGCTCGCGCGTCTCGACGGATCGCCGGCGGTCGTACTGGAGGTCCGCAAGCAAGCCGGCACCAATACACTCGATGTCATCAACTCCCTGAAAGCACGGGTGGAGGAACTAAAATCCGTGCTGCCGCCGGATTTCCGGATCACCTACGTATCGGATCAGTCGGACTTCATTCAGCAATCGTTTGAAGCAGTTCAGGCACACCTGTGGGAAGGCGCGTTATTTGCCGCGATTATCGTCCTGCTGTTCATGAAGAGCTGGCGCTCGACGCTGATCGCGGCCGTGGCCATCCCGACATCGGTGATCTCCACCTACACGCTGATGTACGCCATGGACTTCACTCTGAACATCATCACCATGCTGGCGTTGGTGCTGATGGTGGGCATCGTGATTGACGATGCGATCGTTGTGCTCGAAAACATCTTCAAGAACATGGAAGAAAAGCATCTGGATCCGATGACGGCGGCAAGGGAGGGCACGCGCGAGATCGGGTTGGCCGTCATGGCCACTACGCTCAGCCTGGTGATCGTGTTCCTTCCGGTGGCGTTGATGGATGGCATCGTCGGCAAGTTCATGTCGAGCTTCGGGTATACCGCGGCATTCGCCATCATGGTGTCGCTGCTGGTCAGCTTTACTCTGACCCCTATGCTCTGCTCGCGTTTTTTGAAAGTACCTGAAGGAACCAAGCACGACTCAAAAGACACCTGGCTTTTCCGCGCGGTCGACCGGCCGTACAAGGCGATGCTGTCCTGGTCCATGCGTCACCGCTGGGTGATCGTGGCCGTGGCCGCCGTGGTGTTCTTTTCTACCGTGCCTCTGTTCATGGCCATCGGTAAGGATTTTCTGCCCAAGGACGACCAAAGCGAATTCGATGTTTCCGTTCGCATGCCGCCCGGATCGTCTCTCGAAGGTACGTCGCAAATGATGAAGCAGATTGAAGCGGAGCTGACCGAGCTTCCGGGGATTGCAAATCTGCTTACGATCATCGGCGCCGACGAACGGCGCCAGGTCGACCGCGGAACGGTTCGCGTGAAGCTGGTGCCGATTAAAGACCGCGAGGAAGGCCAACTGGCGATCATGGACATGGCGCGCGAACGCCTGAAGCGTTTCCGCGAGCTGGTGATTGGCGTTCAATTGCCTGCCGTCATCCAGGGCGCCGGGCCGAACAAGGAACTGCAGTTCTATATTCAAGGCCCGGATCTCAATACCCTCGAAGGCTATGCCAACGAGATTGTGGCAAAGCTGCGCGAAGTCCCCGGCGTGGCCGATCTTGAGAGCTCTTATGAGTCCGGGAAGCCGGAGCTCAGAGTCCGCGTCAATCGCGATAAGGCCTCCGATCTAAACGTGAGTGTCAGCTCTGTCGCCACCGCTCTTCAAACGCT
Source organism: uncultured Solibacteraceae bacterium (assembly GCA_964441675.1). Lineage (GTDB taxonomy): Bacteria > Acidobacteriota > Terriglobia > Bryobacterales > Bryobacteraceae > JAPKYZ01. The sequence goes on from CAYTVP010000315.1 coordinate 5,298, forward strand.
GGTAGGCGGCGACGATCAGGTAACTACTTATCGGGAGGGCGACGATCGTATCGACGTTCAACTTCGCGTCGACAAGGAATTCCGTACATCGTCCGCGGCGCTGGAGCGGCTATTCGTTCCATCCGGAACTTTGGGCAATGTGCCCGTCTCCAATGTCGCCCATCTCGAGGAGTCCACCGGCCCGACACAGATCGAGC
>CAYTVP010000316.1:0-5460 GCA_964441675.1 uncultured Solibacteraceae bacterium
TCAGCGAGTATGAGCAGACCTCGCCCCCGTGTGTGATCGGCGATGTTGTCGTTGTGGGGTCTGCCGTTGCAGATAACGGCCGCACCGATATGCCGAGCGGAGAAGTTCGCGGATTTGACATCAAGACGGGCAAGCTTTTGTGGACCTGGGATCCGGCGCCCGATACACGTACCGGCGGGGCAAACGCGTGGTCAATTCTTACTGCCGATATTGATCGCGGATTAGTGTTCGTTCCGACCGGCTCCGCCAGTCCGGATTATTACGGCGGCGAGCGCAAAGAACAGAATCACGCGAACTCCATCGTCGCGCTCGAAGCCAAAACCGGCCGGATGGTGTGGAGCTTCCAGACGGTTCATCACGACTTGTGGGATTACGATGTTGCCGCGCCGCCACTGCTCTATCGCGCTGGCGGCCGCGACGCCGTGGCCGTTGGTTCAAAAACAGGGATGGTGTTTCTGCTCGATCGCGAAACCGGGAAACCGATTTTCGGGGTCGAGGAACGGCGGGTTCCGAAGAGTGACGCCGAAGGTGAAGAGGCTTCCCCAACGCAGCCGTTTCCGCTGAAGCCGCCTTCGCTCGCGCCTCACACTGCAAAGGTTCGGGATGTCTGCCGTGACATCGCGGGGAATCTGCGCAACGAGGGAATCTTCACGCCACCGAGCGAGAAGGGCACCCTTGTGATTCCGGGCAATGTCGGAGGATTGAACTGGGGCGGTATGGCGTTCGACCCCACTAGAAATCTATTGGTCGCGCCATCGAACAATATTCCAGCTTTGATTCGTCTCATCCGCCGGGGTTCATTCTCCGATGAAGTTCGCAAGGATCGCTTGGAAACCGAATTTGCTCCTCAAAGCGGTACACCCTATGGTTTGGCGCGAATTATCCTGCTTGGCCCTGATGGTCTGCCTTGTAACGAAGGACCGTACAGCACACTTTCGGCGATCGACGTGGTCACCGGCGACATACGCTGGCAAGTGCCGCTGGGTTCCTCGGGCAGCCTGGGTGGGCCCATCACCACCGCTGGCGGGCTCACCTTTATCGGAGCCAGCTTCGATGGGCACTTTCGAGCCTTCGAAACCGCCACCGGGAAAGAAGTGTGGTCGGTAAAGCTGCCGGCCAGCGCGCGCTCGACACCTATGACGTATGTACATAACGGACGCCAATACGTCGTGATTTCGGCCGGCGGGCATCTCGACCGTTTTGCCCCGCTCGGCGAGCAGATCGTAGCGTTTGCGTTACCGCATTGACGCGCGGAGAATTTTCTTGCGGAGGCGAATAGCCTTGGGGGTCACCTCCACCAACTCATCTTCGTTGATGAACTCGAGCGAATTCTCCAAGGTCAGAATCCGCGGCGGTACCAGGCGGATCGCTTCGTCGGCGGACGATGCCCGCATATTGGTGAGCTTCTTTTCCTTGATGATGTTCACGGTGAGATCGGTGTCCTTGGCGTTCTCGCCCACAATCATGCCTTCGTAAACCTCGGTGGTGGGCGTGATGAACATCTCGCCGCGTTCCTGCAGGTTGTAGAGGGCATAGCTGGTGGCGACGCCCGCTCGATCGGCCACAAGTGAACCCGTCGGCCGCAATGGAATATCGCCCTGCCATTCCACGTATCCGTGAAAGAGCGAGTTCATGATGGCGGTACCGCGAGTATCGGTCAGGATTTCACTGCGCAATCCGATCAGACCTCGCGAAGGCACATGAAACTCCACGCGTACACGCCCCGAACCGTGGTTCACCATCTTCACCATCTTGCCCTTCCGGACGCCCAGCTTCTCGATCACCACACCGATAAACTGCTCCTGCACGTCGATCACGAGCAATTCCAACGGCTCCTGGACTTTCCCGTCGATCTTCCTGGTGAGGATCTCCGGCTTGCCCACCTGTAGCTCGTAGCCTTCGCGCCGCATCATTTCGATAAGGATGGCAAGTTGCAGTTCTCCGCGGCCCATCACTTTGAAGGCGTCCGGCCCACCGGCTTCCTCAACGCGAATCGAAACGTTGGTCAGCAGTTCCTTCTCCAGACGCTCGCGCAAATTTCGCGAGGTGACAAACTGTCCCTCCCGCCCGGCAAACGGCGAGTTGTTCACCGAGAACGTCATCGCGATGGTTGGTTCATCGATCTGAATCCTCGGTAGCGGCTTGGGCGTCTCCGCGTCGGTAATGGTCTCGCCGATCGTGATCCCTTCTACGCCGGCGATGGCCAGAATATCGCCCGGCTTGCCAATGGTTTCATCCATGCGGCGGAGCCCTTCGAACGAATAGAGCTTCGTGATGCGAGTACGTTGAAAGCTGCCATCCAGCTTGGCGATCGCGACGTCGTCGCCGTGCCGCAGTGTGCCGTTCAAAACGCGCCCGATGGCCAAACGGCCCAGATAGTCGGAGTAGTCCAGATTGGCGACCAGCAACTGCAGTTCGGCGTCCGGGTTTCCCTTGGGTGGCGGGAAGTTTTTGATAATTGCCTCAAACAGGGGTCGCAGATCTTCCGACGGGTCGTCGAGCGACGTTTTGGCGATTCCTGATTTCGCAATGCAATAGATTACGGGAAAATCCAACTGGTCTTCGGTAGCGTCCAGATCGATGAACAAGTCGTAAACTTCGTTTAAGACTTCCCCGGGCCGGGCATCGGGACGGTCAATCTTATTGATGACAACAATTGGCGTCAGGCGGGATTCGAGCGCCTTCATCAGAACATAACGGGTCTGCGGCAGGGGTCCTTCGCTGGCGTCCACCAGCAGCATCACACCGTCGACTATCTTTAAGGCGCGTTCTACTTCGCCGCCGAAGTCGGAGTGCCCCGGCGTATCCACGATGTTGATCTTGGTGCCCTGATAATGCACTCCTGTGATCTTGGAAAGAATCGTAATCCCGCGTTCGCGTTCGAGTTCATTGGAATCCATTACGCGGTCGGCGATATCTTCGTTCGCGCGAAAGATGCCGCTTTGCCGCAGCAGGGCATCTACGAGTGTCGTCTTGCCATGATCGACGTGAGCGATGATAGCGATATTTCGAATGGTGTCGTTCAAAGCGTCCTCTCCAACTTTTGCCGCAACCGGGCGGCCGCACGCGGATTCACTCCCCCGGTTGAGATGGCGATTTGGAAGTCACCTTTCGCCAGCCTTGCCGGTACGATGAAATCGCACTCGTCCGGCGCATCGGCTACATTTACCGGAATCTGCCGCGCCTTGGCTCCTGCCGCAATCCGAGCGTTAACCCGCCTGTCATTGGTGGCGGCGAACACTAATACTTTTCCGGATAGGTCGGTGGAGCGAAAACGGCGCTTCTTCCAGTGTACTGGTAGCGGCTCCATCAGATCGGGAGCGACAAGAGTAACGGTGGCTCCGGCCTCGAGCGCTCCCCGCGCCTTTCGCGTTCCCACCCGTCCACCGCCGACTACCAGTACCTCTTTGCCACGCAGATCCAGGAAGATGGGATAGAAGACCATGTCGCTACCATCATCGGGGATTGTCGAGACTCAGCCGCTGCCGAGTATCGTCATCGTCGGCAGACCCAACGTTGGAAAGTCAACGTTATTCAACTCAATCATCGGTCAGCGCCGTTCCATTGTCGGCAACGAGCCGGGGATCACGCGCGACCGGATCTACGGCGAGGGGTCGTTCTACGGTCGGCCGTTCGAACTCATCGACACCGGCGGAATCATTCCCAATGATAACGAAATGATCCCGGCCGAGATTTTACGGCAGGCACAGTCGGCGCTGGAGGAAGCCGATCAGATCATTTTCCTGATCGACGGGCGAACAGAGATTACCTCGGCCGACCGCGACCTTAGCCAACTGCTGCGAAAGCTGGGAAAGCCGGTAACGCTGGCGGTCAACAAGATCGATGTACCGAAGCGTGAATCGCTGGTACCGGAGTTCTTCGAGCTGGGATTCGCCGATGTCTACCCTGTATCGGCCGAGCACAACCTGGGCCTGGAAGAGTTGCTGGCATACGTTACCCGTGACTTTCCGGAGAAACAACCATCCGAAGAAGGTGCGGAGGAAGCCAATCCGCGGCAGCCGATCCGCGTGGCCATCATCGGGCGCCCGAACGTCGGAAAATCGACGCTGTTGAATGCTCTTGCCGGCGAGGAGCGTTCCATCGTGACACCAATTGCCGGAACTACGCGCGATGCCGTGGACGAAACCATCATCCATGGGGACCGGGAATTCGTCATAGTGGACACCGCCGGAATCCGTCGGAAAGGAAAAACCCACTTGATGGCGGAAAAGCTGAGCGTAGTGATGGCCCGTCGCGCCATCCGTATGGCTCATGTCGTCGTTGTAATGGTGGATGCGATCGAAGGAGTAACGGCTCAGGATGCCCACGTAGCGGGTTATGCGCACGAAGCCGGGCGCCCGGTCATTCTTGTTGTGAACAAAGTGGATGCAGTCCCCGGGTTCAAGCGGAAAACGTTCACCGAAAATGTTCGCGACGGAATGAAGTTTCTGGAGTATGCTCCGATCCTTTTTACTTCCGCTAAGAGCGGACGCGGCGTGCTTCAACTGTTCCGTCTGATTGAAAAAGGTTTCGATGCCGCGTCGCAGCGGGTTACGACCGGAGAACTGAACCGCTTTGTTGAATTGCTTCACCGGGATACGGATCTGAAGATCAAGTACCTGACCCAAGCTTCAATCCGCCCGCCGACGTTTGTACTATTTACCGAAGGCGCGAAGGCGCTGCATTTTTCGCACGAGCGTTTCCTGATCAACCAGTTGCGCAAGCGCTTCAGTTTCGGTGGAACGCCCCTGGTGCTAAAGGTTAAGCAGAAGCAGCGGAGAGGTTCTTGACCGGTACCACCCGCGGTTGAATCCCGGCTTTCGCCAAAGCGATGTAGACCAGGAAGCCGGTCAGAAAGCTATAAACAACGGCCGGCTGCACGTTCGGAAATCCGATGAACGGCAAAATACCGACGAGAAATCCAAGAGCCCAGGCGACGTAACCCGCCCAGTTGATTCCCTCCCGCGGGCCGGCCCATGTCTTGCCCGACAGAAACCAATCCGCCGCCATCGCACCGCAGATTGGGCCAAAGCTGGCGCCGACGATCGAAAAGAATCCCACCAGATTCGCCGCTGCTCCCGTGACGGCCAAGCCGATCGCTACCGCCACGCCGGCCATTGTGGAGAGCATCCGCGAGACGCCGGGAATCATAGTGGAGAAGCTGTTTCCTGCGATGAATGCGCAAAAGCACGCCGGAACAATGGACGCCAGTGCGAATAAAGCAAACATTGCCGTCGCCAGGAAGCCGCCGAGCGATCCGATGACGGCGTCATATTGAAAGCTGGCAAGCGCCGGGTTCAGACCCTTTGCTCCGATGACTGAAAGCAATGCAAGACCGCCCGTATAGACAATTGCCAGGGCAATGCCCACCAATCCACCCAGGCGAACATCCCGCTCGTTGCGCATACTCATTCCGAAATCGGCACCGGCGGCGCCCGCAGTCGCAAAGAACCCGATTAC
>CAYTVP010000317.1:0-350 GCA_964441675.1 uncultured Solibacteraceae bacterium
GCAGACACTCCTCGAACAATATATTGAGGAACAGGATCAAACACGGGAAGATCCGTTTCCAATTCCTGCCGAAGACGAAACGGCCCCGTCTTTCCGCGGAGTTCTCGAAGAGGTACAGCCGGCGATGGTCTCAGCGCGGCCACAGCGGCGTTGGGTGGTCCGGTCACAAACGATGCCTGCCGGCACGGCCGCAGACACGGTAGAAAAGGCGGGGGGGACCTCCGGGGAGGTCGCCGAGTTACGGGAGCGGCTGGAGCGTTTGGAAGCCAGCCAAAAAGCAATGGCCGGCGTAATTCAAACGTTAGTTCAGATCGTTCAGGAGAAAATCGGTTAAAACCGCTGGGCAAACT
>CAYTVP010000317.1:360-5442 GCA_964441675.1 uncultured Solibacteraceae bacterium
ATCGTTCAAGAGAAAACCGCCCGCTAAAACGGCCGGCAAATTAATTGAGACGAGGGAAGCCCCGAGATCTCTACCCCAGGACTCCCCGCAGATCTTCCATTTGGCGATGGAGCTGGTCGAGTGCATTGCCGGAGCCGTTCTGATCCTCAGCCTCGGCCGGAACGCTGCCGCCCCATCCCAACTGGTCGCCTGTTTCCATTAACATCCGATGCAGGTTCGCGATCTCGTCGATTACGCCGCGGCTCTCGCTTTTCCGATAGAGCAAGTTCTGGATTTCCCGCGCCACATCGCGATATTCCTCGCCAACTTGCCGGTCGTCTTCGCGTTCCGCCATCCGCCGGCCCAGGTGGTTCAGCCGCTGGTGGAGATTGGCAAGGTCGGCGCGAAGACCGCACAGGGCGGCTCTCCTGTCTTCGAGAGCCAGGATCTGCTCCGTCAGAGAAAGATAGTCCTGCTCGAGTTCCCGATGCGATTTCATTCGGATGGCTCCTTATTGTCGAATGTCAATAACAGAGTCCCCGGCGGCGGAAAACCTCTCGCAGAATTTCCGGGATCTGGGCGTCCTGGGCCGGCCGGCGAGCCCTGGTGGGTGATAGCATAAATCACAAAGGAGATCCGTTGGCGTTAGCTCTGCCGGCAACGATACCGTTGGTGAAAAACTGGACAGAGCCTCGTCCGGCTCGTTTCTTCGGGAGCTTCGCACGATGAAGCAACTTGTCGCGCTACTGGCAGTGGGAACCACGCTGGCGGCGACCAATCAGGATGTCGCGGCGCTTGGCCGCTACACACCTGCAGAACGCAGGCACTGGGCATTTCAAGCGCGGAAGAACGCGACACCGCCTCAGTTTCAGGATGCCGCCGGCAAGCGGTGGATCCGCACGCCTGTGGATGCGTTTGTGCTGGAGCAGCTTAGGAAGGCGGAATTACAGCCTGCTCCGGAAGCGGACCGCGCGACGCTGATCCGGCGCGTGACATTCGATCTGCATGGTATTCCGCCCTCTCCCGCGGATGTTGCAGCATTCGTCAATGACAAATCTCCGAATGCCTGGGAGAAGCTGGTGGATCGTCTTCTCGATTCCCCACGCTACGGCGAGCAGTGGGGACGCCACTGGCTGGATGTCGTCCGCTTCGCCGAAACCGACGGCTTCGAGTACGACACCCACCGGACCGATGCCTGGCGTTTTCGGGATTACGTGATCCATGCGTTCAATTCCGGAAAGCCATACGACCAGTTCATTCGCGAGCAACTGGCCGGCGACGAGATCAATCCGAAGAATGAGACGTTACGGATTGCTTCCGGATACAACCGGTTGGGGCCGCTTAGGAAGAATGCCGGCAATCAGGAGGTAGCGAGTTCCCGCAATGAAGTGCTGACGGAGATGACGAACATCATTGGCGCCAGCCTTCTGGGCGTCACACTCGGCTGCGCCCGCTGCCACGACCATAAATTCGATCCGATCCGCCAGAGCGACTATTACCGGATGCAAGCGTACTTCGCCGCGACGCACGAGGATGATGTCCCACTGTCTTCGCCGGAAGAACAAGCCGCCTGGACCGCCAAGACCGAGACGATTAAAACGGAAATGAAAGAGCTGCAGAAGCAGATGAAGGGCTTGGCCGGTGACGCAAAGGTCCAGATGGAGAAGAGGATCAAGCAGACGGAAGCCTCGATGCCTCCGCCGCTACCCTCGCTCTATTCGGTTCGGGACAATGCGGAGAAGGCGACGCCGATGCATTTGCTGGCGCGGGGAGACTACCAGGCCAAGGGAGAACGTGTCGGAATGCGGCCCCTCGGTGTCCTGCTGCCTGATGACACACCGGAATCTCCGCTCGATACTGCGAATCCACGGCAAAAGCTGGCGGACTGGATCGCCGACCCGGAAAACCCGCTCACGGCACGCGTCGCTGTCAATCGAATCTGGCACTATCATTTCGGGCGCGGCATTGTCGCTACTCCGAATGATTTTGGAAGAATGGGCGCGCGGCCTACGCATCCTGAATTACTCGACTATTTGGCCAATGAGTTTGTCGCTTCGGGATGGCGCTTCCGGCCGATCCACCGCTTGATTCTCCTTTCGAGCACCTACCGCCAATCCAGCAATCCGCCTGGTGGCGCCCAGGCGGCGGCCAAAGACGCCGAGAACAAGCTGCTTTGGAAGTACAGCCGGCGGCGCCTGGAAGCGGAAGAAATCAGAGATGCGTCGCTTGCGGTCGCGGGGCGCCTGAACGACAAGGCCGGCGGCCCGAGCGTGATCGTTCCTGTAGATCCGGAGCTGATCAATCTGCTCTACAAGCCTTCGCAATGGGCGGTGAGCGAGGATGCGGCTGAGCACGATCGCCGTTCGGTCTATCTGATCCAGAAACGCAACTTGCGGCTGCCGTTTATGGAGGTCTTCGATTCTCCGGATCTTCAAATTTCCTGCCCGAAACGGGAACAGTCAACTCACGCGCCGCAGGCGCTGGAGCTATTAAATGGTTCGTTTGCCAACGCCATGGCCGAGGGCCTCGCCAAGCGTTTGGAAACGGAGAGAAAATCGAACATCGGGCGGGTGGATCTTGCCTATCGTCTCGTCGCTGGCCGCCCGCCCAATGCGGGTGAGCGTCAAACCGCAATGCAATATCTCCGGAGTGGCTCGCTCCGGGAGTTCTCGCTGGCCATGCTGAATCTGAACTCATTCTTGTACGTGAACTAAAATGCCGGACCATATTCGCTTCAACCAAAATCGCCGGGAATGGCTGACGGATTGTTTCTGCGGGTTCGGCTCACTGGCTGCTGCCGCCATGATGACGTCTCAGTACGCCAGTGCCGAGAGTTTGAATCCGCTGGCGCCGAAAAGACCTCACACTCCGGACACGGCTAAAGCAAAATCCGTAATCTTTCTGTTCATGGCCGGGGGACCGTCTCACCTCGAAACATTCGATCCGAAGCCGCTACTCAACCAGCTCGATGGTCAGAAACGCCCGGCGGAATTCGGCGAGGCGAAGTATCAGTTCGTCAAAGCCGGCGAGGCTCGTATTCTGGGAACCAAGCGCACGTTCCGCAAGTACGGCGAATCCGGTATCGAAGTCAGCGATCTGCTGCCCCATCAATCCAAGATCGTGGACGATATCTGCGTTCTACGATCCTGCCATGGCGACATGGTGGTGCATTCGGCAGCCCAATATCAATGCATGACCGGACGGATCATTCCCGGTTTTCCGTCTATGGGCAGTTGGGTGATCTACGGGCTGGGCTCAGAGACCGATTCCCTGCCTGCATATGTGGTCATCCCGGACCCGAAGGGTGCTCTCGAAGCCGGCCAACCGATGTACGGTAATGGATTCCTCCCGGCCGTATACCAGCCGGCCATGCTGCGTCCCGGCAAGAAGCCGGTCCTGAATCTCGACCTGCCGGCGGGAATCGATCTCGGCGACCGGCGCAAGACGATCGATCTGATTCGCGATCTGAATACTGCCGCGCTGCCCGGCGAGGACCCGGAATTTGCCGCCCGCATGGCCGCCTACGATACTGCCTTTAAGATGCAGACGGAGGCTCCCGAAGCATTTGATATCTCGAGGGAGTCTGCTGAGACGCTGGCCCTGTACGGTGTTGGCACGCAGCCGACGGACGACTACGGGCGCCGCTGCCTTCTTGCCCGCCGGATGGTAGAGCGAGGCGTGCGCTTTGTGACCGTAGTCTCAGGCGGCGGCCCAGGCAATCTACAGTGGGATGCCCACGAGGATATCGAAGAGAACCATTTGCGCATGGCGTCGCAGACCGATCAGCCGGTAGCAGCGTTGATCCAGGATCTGAAGCGGCGCGGTCTTCTGGAATCCACGCTCGTCCTTTGGGGCGGCGAGTTCGGACGGTCACCCGAAGCCCAGGGCGGCAAGGGCCGCGACCACCACAATCTCGGTTTTACGATGTGGATGGCCGGTGGAGGCATCAAAGGCGGAACGGTCTACGGTGCCACGGACGACATCGGTCTGCGCGCTACCGAGAATCCTGTGCACTTCCGTGACCTGCACGCAACCATGCTGTATCAACTCGGCCTGAATCAGGATGCGTTGAGCTACATGCATCAAGGCCGCAAGGAAAGGCTTACGGAAGTCCACGGAAGAATTGTGAAAGAGATTTTGGCTTAGCTTATTTGGAGAGTCTCTCAAAATTCTCTTCCTGACCGGTGCCGCCGGCATTCGTAGAACCGGCGTTCTCATCCCGTCGCGCACGGATTTCGTTTCTTACGTCTTTGACTCCGGATATGATTTCCGCCAAATCTTCCGCCATCCGTTTGCAGTGCCGCCGCGCTGATCCGGTTAGTGTGACCTCGCCGTTTTGAACTTGAACCTCGATATCCGTAGCGTCAATGTCCGGGTGCTGCATCAGACGTTCGCAGATCTCGTCCCGAATCCTTTCATCCGAGCGATGGTAGCCCTTCGGCCCCCGGCCGGCAAACTGTCCGCGCGTCATGGAGGGAAACGTCTCAGGAGAGTCTTCGAATTCGCCTCCGTCGTGATAACGCGATCTGCCGCTGAATGGGCTACCGTACTGACCGCTGTACTGTCCGCCAATGGCTCCACCGCCCCGTCCGCTTCCGAAACGTTCTGTTCCGGCGTCGTAGCGGCTGCGAACGCCTTCGCCCCGGTAACGCCCTCCACCGAACGATTCACCGCCTTGCCGGTAGCTATCCACCTGACGTTGCGCCGGGCGTTCCTCCGGATAAGGATTGCCCCGGCCACCAATTCCAACGCCAGAACCGGGATATGCGGAATATCGCTGCGGCCCGCCCATTTCGTCGTAATCCAATTCCTGTTCACGGCGGGACATGCCTCGATAGCCTTCCTGGCCGCCACGCTCAAATTCATACTGGAAATCGCGGTCATCGCCCTGGCCGCCATAGGCACCATCGGCGTTGTAACGCGCCCACTGCTGGTAGCGCCGGTTCCGGTCGGCGTCTTCAAACCCGCGGTTTTCGAGATCGCGTCGGTCTCGGCGGCCGAATCGCGATTCCTGCTCGTTATCCCATCGACTGTTCATAATTGTTTGTCTCCTATGATGTTTTGTCTACTCTCATCTGGTTCTCGTCTTTCGCAAGACGAAGA
>CAYTVP010000318.1:0-5425 GCA_964441675.1 uncultured Solibacteraceae bacterium
TCTGTGTTTGGAAAGCAGCAGCTCGGAGGCAGCCGGAATGCTAGATAAGACCTTGTCGGTCGAGTCGGGCGCTATCTTGACAGTCGCTTCCCGAAGAGATGTTTCAAACCGAACCGCTTTTACCCTCACGTCCGTGATCGATACAACCTTCTTAGCAGCCGCACTCACGCGAGGGGATGCAATAGGCGTACCCGTCTCAAGAGCCCGTCCAACCTCGGCATACGCATTCACAACCTTCTCGGCCGCTTGCGGATTGTGGGGCGCACGAACTGTAGCAAACGCGCTACTCACCTGCAGATCATCCAAAACCCAATCCAGATCAGGTGCACCGCTCTCCTCCGACAGAGCCTTTACGAGTTCATAAAAAGACTCGATGGTTCGCGCAAATTCCGAGAGTGGAACTTCTCCATCAAGCACGATCGTCAGGGTATCGGTAATCATGTGCTATGCGCCTCATTGGAGCGGTTGCCTTGCCGCACGAAACAAAAAACTAGATCAAAGAAAAGCCGCGATTCACAGTCACGGCTTTTCGCTTTTTGGTACCCTAATTCCGCGCCCTGTCGCTTCTTAACAAGGACGCGTGTCTGTTGAACGGCTCTCCATTTTGCCCGTGATCTCATCGGACGTTACACGCTTGCCTACAATACCAGAAACGGCAATACGAACCGCTCCCCGCCCGTCATCTTTCCATTGTTGAACCGATACGCATGAACGTCTCGTCTACTTCGACATGACCGGATAGTTTCGATTTCCGGAGCCATGCCGAGCGAAAGGCAGATTCGGTGATTCATGAACCATGCGGACTTCTGCGTGACGCCGATGGAACGGTGAATTTCGTAGCTGCTCACGCCGTTCTTGCAATTCACTACCATCCACATTGCCAGAAGCCACTTGTCCAGACTCACTGCTGACGCCGCGAAATGTTACTCCCGTGGCGATGTTGCGCACAGTGACGGTGGCAGCCGGGACAACGGCGCCGGTTGAATCCGTGATAGTGCCTGTGATGGTGCCGCGTTCGCCTTGAGCCAGCAACGTGGCAGCGAACAGAGTGACAGCTAACAACCGGAAGCTGCCACCGCGGCGCGAGGAGTTCCTCATGGCGGGGTACTATATCAACTCGCGCAACGATAAACTAGGGATTACTTTTGAGGGTTTCTTCTGCAGATTTCACTGTTTATTGCCTGTTATAACGACGCGTTATTTCCGGAGACGGGAAAGGCCGTGGTGCGTGTCCTCGAACGGCTGGGGCACACGGTAGAGTTTCGCCGCGATCAGACTTGCTGCGGGCAGATGCATTACAACACCGGATACCAACCGGAGGCTCATCGTCTGCTGCGCCATTTCTGCGATGTGTTCCGCGGCGCTGAGGTGATCTGCTGCCCGTCGTCGTCCTGTGTGGCGATGATGCGCGATCACTACCGCAAGATGGCGCAGGTGATTGGCGATCGAAAATTGATCGCCGATGTCGAAGATCTCGTCCCGCGTATTTTTGAGTTTTCCGAGCTGCTGGTGGACAAATTGGGGGTGACGGATGTGGGCGCGTTTTATCCACATATCGTTACGCTTCATACGTCCTGCCACGCTTTGAGATCGTTGCATGTGGAGGATAAGCCGGTGCGACTGCTGAAGAAGGTTGCCGGGCTCACCCTGGTGGATCTACCGGATAAAGAGCAGTGTTGCGGCTTCGGCGGGACGTTCGCGATAAAGAACCCGGATGTCTCGGCGGCCATGCTGTCGGACAAGCTCCAATGTGTTCTCCGTACCAAGGCCGAGGTTTGTACCGGGGGCGATAATTCCTGCCTGATGCATATCGGCGGAGCGCTGAGCCGTCAGCGGACGGGTGTCCGGGTGATGCACCTTGCGGAGATCCTGGCGGCAACGGAATCGGAAGAGACTCCACGATGAGCGTTCGCGTTGGCGAGGCGGCTCAGGCTCCTCCTTTCCCCGATGCAGCGCGGCAGCTGATTTCCAACTCGCAATTACGACGGAACGTGCGGCATGCCACCGACATTATCCGCACGAAGCGGGATCGCGTCGTGAGCGAGATGCCGGACTGGCAGTCACTTCGAGACGCGGCAAATCTAATCAAGAACCACACGCTACGCCATCTGGACGAGTATCTGGTTCAGTTCGAAGAGGCGTGCACCCGCGCGGGTGGAGTGGTGCATTGGGCGCGGGACGCCGACGAGGCGAATCAGATCATCACCGGCATCATCCGCAAGTTGGGACAGACGGAAGTCATCAAGGTAAAGACGATGACCACCGACGAGACACGTCTGAATCCGGCCCTGGAGGCTGCGGGCATTACTCCGCATGAGACGGATCTTGCGGACATGATTGTCCAGTTGGGGAAAGACAAGCCCTCTCACATCGTTGTCCCGGCGCTTCACCGGAACCGCATGGAGATCCGCGAAATCTTCCGCAAGAAGATGAAGCTGGACGAACTGGGATACGAACCGGAGGATTTGGCTGCTGCCGCGCGCAGCTACCTGCGGGAGCGATTTCTGCGAGTCAAGGTAGGGATCAGCGGCGCCAATTTTCTGGTGGCGGAGACGGGCTCGGTGTGCGTCGTCGAATCCGAAGGCAACGGCCGGATGTGCCTTTCACTGCCGGATGTGCTGATTACGATCGCGGGAGTGGAGAAGCTGATTCCGCGGTTTGAGGATCTGGAAGTATTTCTTCAGTTACTGGCGCGGTCTGCCACCGGCGAGCGCATGAACCCGTATAACTCCATTTGGACCGGTGTCGCGGAAGGCGACGGCCCACGCGAGTTTCACATTGTCCTGATGGACAACGGGCGCACGAAGGTATTAGCCGATAGCGAATCGCGCGAGACACTGGACTGCATCCGCTGCGGCGCCTGCTTGAATGCATGCCCCGTCTACCGGCAGACCGGCGGGCATGCGTATGGGTCGATTTATGCGGGTCCCATCGGCGCGATTCTGACACCGCAGCTACAGTCGATGCAGCATTCGCAAACGCTGCCGTATGCCTCTTCTCTTTGCGGCGCCTGCTACGAAGTATGTCCGGTGAAGATCAATATCCCGGAGATCCTGATTCATCTGCGCGCCAAAGTGGTGGAAGCCGGCGAATCGCCTTTTTCGGAGAAGGTTGCCATGAAGGGAGCAGCGTTCGCTATGGCAAGCGGCGAACGGCTGACGATTGCGCACGCCTTTGCCCGTGTTCTCCAGAAGCCGTTTGAACGCGAAGGGAAACTGCGGGACCTTCCGGGAATCCTGGGCGGATGGACTGCCTTCCGCGATCTTGCCGCGATTCCGGACCAATCGTTCCGCCAGTGGTGGGATGCCCGGGAGAGACACCGATGACGGCGCGGGACGAAATACTGGCACGAGTTCGCGGAGCGCTGCCGGAACGGAATCCAGATCAGCGGCTCGTGGAGTATGAGGCGATCGGCCGCGAATATCACGTCGGTTCCGGCCGCAGCCGGGAAGAGACGGTGGAGTTATTTCGAGACCGGCTGAAGGATTACAACGCGATCGTTCACCGTTGCGCGGCAGGGGCAGTGGCGGAATGCATTACTGCTGTGTTGACGGCGCGGAAAAAATCGGGCTTATTGACGCCCGACGGGATCGACGCCACGTGGCTCCCCGCCACGCACAGTTTTCCGCGGGATGGCGGGCTGACCTACGCCGATATGGATTCGAGTGAAGGCGTGCTGACGGGTTGCGCCATCGCCATCGCAATGACCGGAACCATTGTCGTCCGACACTCGCCGCAGCTCGGACGTCGCGCGTTGACGTTAGTGCCCGATTATCACTTGTGCGTTGTCGAAGAGAGCCAGATTGTCGAAACAGTTCCGGAGGGGATACGCCGGATGTCCAGTCTCCTGCCCGCTCCGCTGACGACGATTTCCGGGCCATCGGCCACTTCCGATATTGAGATGATCCGGGTGAAGGGCGTTCATGGGCCAAGGACGCTTGAAGTCATTCTTGCCGGAAATTAGTGGGATGAAAACGGAGCCTCAGGATTGGACGAAGCTGCGGGTCTTTCCGCTTGCGGAGCGGGAAAGTCTCACGCAGGTAGAGGACATACTCGTCTCTCCGGATTCTCCGCCGGCCACCTCGCCGGCTCCGGTGATGCGGGCTGTCGAGCGCTGTGCGGAACAGATTGCCAAGGCGCGCAAGCGAGGCTCGGGCGTCATCCTGATGTACGGCGCCCACCTGATTCGAAACGGCGCGTCGCTGATCCTGGGTGAGATGATGGCCCGCGGATGGTTGACCCATATCGCAACCAACGGCGCCGGAACGATTCACGATTGGGAGTACGCCTGGCTTGGCCGCTCGACCGAAAGCGTTGAAAAAAACGTCGCCAAAGGTACGTTCGGCTGCTGGGATGAGACCGGCCGGAATCTGCATCTGGCGATGATGGCGGGCGCGCTGCGCGGCGAAGGATATGGCCGCTCGCTGGGCCGGTTCATTGCAGAAGACGGCGTAACCTTTCCCCTGTCCGAGCAGTTGATCTCCGAGATCTCGGCAAGTCCGGGACATCCTCTTGCCGGTGCCCGCGCGGATCTGCTTCATGCAATCCGCGAGCATCATGTTCCCGAAGGAAGGCTGAGGGTGGAGCATCGATGGAAGGAAGCGTCGGTGATGTGCCATGCCTTCGAGATCGGCATCCCGGCGACTGTGCATCCCGGAGTGGGCTACGACATCATCGCAAATCACCCGATCTTTAGCGGCTCCGTGGTGGGGCGAGCCGCCGGAATGGATTTCCGGCTACTGGGCGATTCCGTGGAAACACTCGACGGCGGAGTCGTGCTGTCAGTGGGCTCCGCCATTATGGCTCCGCAGGTCTTCGAGAAAAGTCTGAGCTGCGTGAACAATCTACGCTTGGGCGCGGGGCGCAAGGTGGTGCGGAACCATGCCATCTACGTTGTCGATCTGCAGGACGGAGGAGGTTGGGACTGGGCAAAAGGCGAGCCGCCGAAAACCAACCCCGCTTACTACTTACGATTCTGTAAAAGCTTCTCGCGCATGGGCGGCGAGATGCATTACGTGCAATCCGACAACTTGGCGTTTATGCACCATTTGTATGCTGCGCTACGCCGGCGGGAATCGCGCTAGGCGCGTCGTCGCCGAGATGCTTTCCGGCAACGAGATAGTTGCGCACGTAATCTGACACTGCATCCGCGAGAGGAGTAATGCTTTTCTCATATCCCGCTGCGCGCAGCTTGTGGATGGTGGCGCAGGTGCGGTATTGATACTTGCCTTGGAGAGCCTCCGGCATCGGGATGAACTCGATAGCCGGCTCTCGATCCAGCGCCGAAAAAATAGCATGGGCGAGCTCAAGCCAAGTTTGGGCACGTCCGGAGCCCAGGTTATAAAGGCCGTTTGCGCCCGCGCGTTCCGCCAGGTGCAGCGTCATCGCGGCGGCGTCCTTCACATAGAGAAAGTCTCGCTGCTGG
>CAYTVP010000319.1:0-5415 GCA_964441675.1 uncultured Solibacteraceae bacterium
AGTAAGTCTCATATATGTTTCCGTAAGTTTCCTTGCTATATGAGAAGTAAATCGAGCACCGCGTCTCGCCGGAGCGATTGACGCCGCTTTGGTGAGGAGTTAGCGAGTGGAAGACAACCAGATCGCCGGCCTGGAGAGAGGGCCCTTCGGCGGTGTAACCTTCGAGTACAACATCAGGGACCAGCCCCGCCTTTGGATTAAAGATGTCCGACGGTTCCTCGCGTTCGCGGTGATGAGAATGGTGAAGTCCTGGATAGAACTCCAGTCCGCCCTTATCGAGCGACGAAGAATCGACAGCAAAGAGCACGCTCAGCAACGCTTCAGGCGGTGCGGGTACCTCCTGCCAGTTCGTGTAGTCCTGATGCACGCCATATCCGTGAGTCCCCGGTCCCTTCAAGATCAGCTTGTCTTTGAATAACAAGCCCGGTTCTCCCAGGGCGTCAGCCACTGCCGACAGGATGCGCGTGTCCTGGGAAAGGTCCCGCAATAGAGGGGACAGATCGCAGAATGGATCTATGCGGTCTAGAACGGAATGGCCGCTTTCGTGATTACGAAACTGTACCCGAAGGTTGTGCCGGTCACGCTCTTCGGAAAACAGGGAGAACAGCCGCGTGCACTCCTGTTGTATCGCGGTCACTTCGGCCGGCGAAAATTGCTCCCGCACCACAACGTAACCTTTCGCGTGATACTCGGCAGCGGTGCTGCTACGAGACGTAACTTCAGTGGCAGTAATCATCGTGGGATCCTTTTGAAACTGTTACGGACGGATGAAACTTTTTACGGACGGACAAGCGGCTTGCTCCATTCGGTCTGGTAACCAACTACCGAGAATCCGGCGCGCTCGTAGAGCTTTGAGCCGGCCTCACCCTCGATTCCAAATACGGTTAAAGCCGACAGTCCTCGGCGATGCGTCAGCGCCGCCAATTCGCGAACGGCCTCCAGCCCAAGTCCTAAGCGCCGGAACGTAGGCGTAATCAGTATGTTCTTCAGTCGAAGAACATTCGCCATCCGAATCGCGCCGATCGATCCGCACACATGGCCCTCATATTCGATCAGAAAGCTTTCCTTGCGGCCGGTTTCGCACTTACGCCGGATCAGCTCGCACCACTCCGCCGGATCGACTGTGTAGCCGTCGGAGTTGTCGGGGGCCTCTTCGTGAAGCCGGCGGCGCTCGTCCCACCCGTCAGAGGACGTTACCGGCAGAAACCGGACTTTCGATTCGATACCGAGCTGCGTTGGCGGTGCCGCATAGGCAAGTTCACGCCGCGCCTGATAGCCGCGCTTCTCGAGTGCGGCCGGTAAAGGACCTCCCGTCGTGTGAAGATAAACGCGGCATAGGCGCGCACCGGTTTGGACGACTTGGTCTTCGATTTCCGCGACCCAGCGGTCCGCGTCGCGCAGGCTGCCTTGAAATCGCACATGCTGTACGACGCAGCCTGCTGCCAGTCCCGTCAGCCCGGGAACGAACGCCAACTCGCCGAACCCGAGCGGACGTACTTCTGATGCCAGGCGAAAGTAAACCTCATCGCTTTCGAGGAGTTCCGCCAGTTCTACAGTCCAATTGTTTGTGTATGTTGCGGTAAGCATGGCGCACCCAGTAACTCTCGGAAAAACATCTGAATGGTTTCGTGAAAGCGGCAATACCGTTCGTTGAGCTTTCGCTGCCTGGCAAGCACCTGAAACGGCCAGGGATACAGAGAAAAATGGGGATTCAGTTCCCAGACAACGATAGATCCGTCGGCGCAGCTGGAATAGTCGATTGCGACAAAGTCGAGCCCGAGCGCGGCCGCAGCGCGTTTCAGCATGACCCCGTCCGATTCATTTGCCAAAAAGAACTCGTAATCAGCCTCGATGTGTTCCTGGCAGCGTTTGTTCTGGATGTAGCGCCGCACTGGGTTGAGGCTGCGATAGTGCCCGAACGTCGAACTGGTTCCGCCCACAATCGGATCGGAACCGAAGAAGATATGGTTGTTCACTACGCGGTCGCCGAACACAAACGCGCGCTTCTTGTGATAGTGCTTCGCAAACAGCGTTCCGGGCCGCAATCGCCGGAAACCCTCGCGTGTATCGATGAACTCGGCAATGGATCCGGGAAGAGGCACTCTCGAAACCTCGAGCGCCAGGGCCTCCTCGCGAGACCGGCAGAACTTCATCCGCTGCTGCGCGTGAAGCAAATCCGCCCGAACAATGGCCGGATAGGCGATCTCTCGTGCTGCGGCACGGAATTCTTCGAGCGTTGTAAAGGCGAGATGGCGCGCTGTCGGTACTCCCGCGGCGAGCAGCAGTTCTGACTGCCGGCTCTTGATTGTGTTTGACAGCGCAGCCGGCGGATTGACCAGCCGGATGCCCAGCCGCTGCGCCTGTCCTGCAAGATTGCAGGCTTCCTCATAGCACTTGGGGTAGAGCTCGTGAAGCGGATCGGATAAAAGGAACAACACTGCCGCCGTATCCGCCAGATCCGGTTCGGTTGTTCCCGTTTCCCAGACATCGATGTTCTTTCGGAGATCGGGATAGCGCTTAGCAAGTTCATCCAACAGCGGCTGATAACTCTTCGGCCGGAAAGCCGAAAGTTTTCGATGCGGTCCGCGGCCAGCACCGTGCCGGACGAGAAGAAGCCGGGATCCCAGCCTTGCCGTGGAAGTGAATCGTTCTGTCCGATGGAGCGTCGCTTTCAACATACTTCCCATTGGGATGTGCTCCAAGAATACGTCGTGTACTGCGTTGAAACCAATCAACTTATAGCTGGTACGCTCTAGAACTAATAAGTGTGCTACTAACTAAAGTCGGGAATACTAACAGTGTTTTACTTGTCGACGACCTAGTACTTCGTAAGAGAGATGCTTCTGCTCAAAAGTTCTAGACTGTCACTGCGACTGGGATAGAACTCGCGGGCGGGACGGATACTGTCATCCTTGTCGCAGGGCGATGGCTGGATCGATCTTCGTCGCGCGCCGCGCCGGGAAGGCACAGGCGGCCGCCGCAACCATACTAAGCAGAAGAGAAACGACGATGAATGTCAACGGGTCCGAGGCGCTCACACCAAACAGGAGACTTTGACCCACGCGGCCTAGCCACAAGGCACCGACCAACCCAAGGGAAAGGCCCATCAGGCTCAGCCGCATTCCTTCACTGAGGATCATGCGGAAGATCTCGCCGGTCTGCGCGCCAATGGCCATTCGGATACCGATCTCCTGCGTACGCATGACAATCGAGTACTGAATCAGCCCGTAGATTCCGACAGCCGCCATCAGTAGAGCAACTACGGAGAATCCAGTCAGCAGCGATGTCTGAAACCGCCGCTCGGTAACGGACAACCCGAGCTGATGTTCTAGGGTCGCGACGCCGTAGACAGGCACGCGCTTTTCCACTTGATGGATAGCCGCCCGAAGCGCGCCTGCCATTCTCAATGGATCGTCCGTGGCCGTTCGCACGAGGAGCGTTACAAGCCTCTGCGGGTTTTGCGCCATCGGCTCGAACATTTGCGGAATTGGCTCGTGCTCCAGTCCTCGGCGGCGCATGTCGCCGACCACGCCGGCAACAGTAGTCCACGGGTCGGCGGAATCGGCGGAGCCAAGCTTGAATCTTCTGCCCACGGCATTCTCGCCGGGCCATAAGCGCCGCGCCATCGCATCGTTCACAATCGCCACGCGCGGAGAATGCGGCCCGTCGCTGATCGAGAAGAAACGGCCGCTAAGCAAGGGAACTCCGAGGGTCTTGAAAAATTCCGGGCTCACTTCATCACTTCGAAACCGCAAGCGCTCTGGATTGTTTGAAGCCTCTCCCGCCACGGTAAGAAAGCGTTCCGGATTTCCGCCAACAAAGAAATCGCCAATCAAGCCGGCGGGGTTGCTTACCATTAGGAAACCTACAGGAAAGAGCCTGCCCCATTTCGAGCATGTAATCAACAATGAAGAGTGGCGGGTAGCAACCTTATCATTGCCGCGGCGCAATCGGCATCGGCAGCAGGGGACATTTCGCAAAATATCGCACGCCACCTGCAATTTGGTGCCAGCGCCGCGACGCAGGGCGTCCAGTTGCTGATTTTTCCGGAGCTATCACTGACAGGATATGAGCTGAATTTGGCACGATCGAACTCGCTCTACCCGGCGAGTCCTGACCTGGAACCGCTGCGGGAGTTGGCGAGGCAAGCTCGGATGATCGTGGTAGCCGGCGCTCCACTGCGAAACGAGCAAGACAAGCTGCACATTGCCGCGTTTGCCTTTCATCCCGATGGCGCGGTGTCCACATATACGAAAGAGCATGTACATAAAAGCGAACAAGCAATATTCGCATCCGGCCCGGGCGGCGCAGCGCTCAAGGTGGAGGATACGAAGGTCGCCCTGGCGATTTGCGCAGATGCTACGCACCCGCAGCACGCCGCCGGTGCAGCGGCACGCGGAGCCTATGTCTATGCGGTAGGTGCGATGATCGACCAACCCGGCTACACGCGGAAGGCAGAATTACTACAGCGCTACGCCCGGGAGCATCGGATGACGGTTCTTCTTGCAAACTACAGCGGTGTCACCGGCGGAGATCAGTCCGCCGGCAAAAGTGCTATTTGGTCGGAAGACGGCACTGTTGTCGCGGCCTGCGAGGGACACGAAGAGGCGCTTGTCATCGGCAGGAGAGAGAACGGCGTATGGTCCGGGATCTGCGTGCCTGTTCATTAGCCTCTATTCGATGGCGATGGGCCGCATAGCGAAGCCCGCCACGGCACCCTTGACACGATTGGTCATCGCGACATAGGTAAAGTTATAAACCTTCGCCTTAGCTAAGCCCTCGAGATAGTGGAACTCTCCAATGTGGACTCCCTGATCGATCAGCAGGTATTCGTGAACGGGTATAACCTCATTGGGCCGCTTCGGGTCGGTACCCACTTCGAGTCCCGACGTGTCTGCTCCGATCATTACCGCCCCCTTCTGCTCCACTAGCCATTTCGCGGCTTCTAACGTGATGCCGGCGGAATCGTGCTCGGCCAACTTCTGGTGATTCTCGCCCGTCTCGCCCCAGTAGCGCAGCGTTCCGGTTCGTACCATCACGATGTCACCAGGCTGGACGTCGGTTGAGGCCCACTTCAACGCTTGCTGCAATTCTTCCGGACCAATGGCGAAATTGGCGGGAAGCGCGTCAACTCCCTTCCATCCGGCAACATCGATCAGCACGGCCCGAGCAACAATAGGCGGAATGGTGTCGGCATCGGCTTTGTTAATCCCGAAGTCATGACCGTTAACGTCCTCGCGGAAGCCGTTGTACCAATGATTGTCTGCGCCACGGGCGATATGCCCCAGGCCATCGATCTGGGTGCCGATATTGTCCGAGAGAAACAAGGCGCAACTGTGCCATGCGATCTGCCGGCGGCTCTTGGCAAACGCGGGCACATCCTTGACGGCCACGTCGTCCATCAGGCCTTTAGCA
>CAYTVP010000320.1:0-5384 GCA_964441675.1 uncultured Solibacteraceae bacterium
TATCGTTGCGTTGCCGAGCCCGCCCGGCACGAGTCCCGCATATGGGTTGGGGACAGGCGTATTGAGGGATTGCCCCAGTTGAGCGCGCAGCGCCGGATCCAGCTGGTTCAGATTGTAGCCGCTGGCGGCGAAAGCATTGCCCTTGTTGGCGGCATAGGTGGCGTCGATCAGCCAGCCTGCCAACTGCTGCTGAATTCCGAAGTTCCACTGCTGGGTAAGGGGCGTAGTGGGATCGTTCTCGGTGATGCTGACGCTCTGTCCAAGCAGTCCGAGCGGGCCGGCGGAAGCGCCGGGCGCCTCAATGGGCGGCGAAGGCAAGCCATCCTGGAACCGGAACGCCGGTTGCCCGGGCGCCGTCGCCACGTAGGCCGTGTTCGAGGTCGAAAACAACTGCGTGTTGCCCATGAACGTACGGAAGAAGATTGAAGGGTAGAAGATCCCGTAGCCGCCGCGCAGCACGGTGCGGCCGGTGCCGAACACGTCATAAGCAAAGCCGAAACGGGGTCCGAAGTCGTTATAGTCCTCATTCAGAAACGTGCGCGGCGCGCCGTTCAGACCCGCATAGACAGTGGAGCCCTGGAAGGGACTGCCCGGAACACTGATCGAGGTGTCGAAATTAACTTGCCCGTTGTTGCGCTCGTAGGGCTTCTGCTGCCAGTCCCATCGCAGGCCCAGATTCAGCGTCAGGCGCCGCGTGGCTTTCCAGTCGTCCTGCAGAAAGATACTGACCGCGTGGCCATGCCATGAATTTCCCAGGATCCGGTCAATCGATGCATTTCCGACATCGCCAAGCAGGAATTGCGCCATGTTGTAGCCGGTGTTCGCCGGTACCTGCGGATTGGTTGTGAGTCCGGAGAAGACATAGTTTCCGGAGAGCGCTGCACCTTGCTGGTTCCCGCCGTAGAGAATTCGATGGTTGTAACCGAATTTGAGAGTGTGGCTGCCCGAGATCTTGGTGATCATGTCCTGGATGTCCCAGTTCAACGATCCACGAGTGCCATATGCCTGGCCGCCAATCGCTCCAAATCCGAAATCAATTTGCGGAAACTGGTCGTTGGGCACGCTGGGCGGTAGGCCTAATTTTTGGGGCCAATCATGGCCGGCATTCACGGCGGCGAAGTCAAACAGCTGGCGCATTACGCCGACGCGAAGGTTGTTGATCAGCGTGGGCGAAAACGTGTGCGTGTCATTGAGAGCGATGTTACGGTTCATCTGCTCGTCCTCGCGATTCTGCCCTACCGTCGGATCGGTGAAGATCGAGTTCCCCAGTGTGTGGTGCCGGGCCTGCGTATACCGGACAAATATTGTGTTCTTTTCACTGAAGTGATGGTCCACGCGTGTGCTCATCTGTGTCCAGTCGGTCTTGTTCAGGGCCTGATCTTCGAAGTTCTGACTGAAGGTAAACGCGTTCGTCGGCGTGCGATTCGGGAGCGGCCAGAAATCGAGGATGCGTCGCGTGATCGGGTCGAAGCGGTTCGAAGGGATCAGGTTTCCCGCAAACGGCGTTCGAACCAGTCCCTGGCCGTTGGGATTAGGACGCGTAGTTGCTGGGTCGTAGAGGACGACAGGCGCGCCCGAAGCGGTTCGGAGATTCGAAAAGTCGCCGTTTCTCCACTGCTCCAGCGGAACGCTGGTGATCCGGGGAGTAGACTGGCTCAGGCGGTACTCCTCCCAGTTGAAGAAGCCGAAAGTGCGGTTCTTGATGATCGGACCGCCGATAGACCCGCCGAACTGGTTGTATCGAAGCGGCAAACGGCGCGTCGCGAAAGTATTTCGCGCGTCCAGCTTGTCGTTTCTCAGGAATTCATAGAGCGTTCCGTGAAAACTGTTGGTCCCAGACTTCGTTACCAGATTGATCGCTCCTCCCGCCGTGAATCCGAACTCCGAAGACATCGTGCCGCTTTGGACTTTGAACTCTTCCACAGCGTCCACGGCCGGCGGAACCCCGACTTCGCCGACATAGCTCAGCACGTTATTATTTCCGTCGAGCATCTGGGAGTTCATGCCGTTCGGACTGCCGTTGATCGATAGGGAGGAAATCTGAATACCGCGATCGCCAAAACCGGAATTCGTGGGGCCGGCGTTCGAGATTACACCCGGATTCAGGAGTGTCAGCGCAAGCGCGTTTCGCCCGTTCAGGGGAAGATCGGCGACGCGACGGTTTTCGATAACGGCGCCCAGCGTTGCGCTGCCCGTATCCACCAGGGGAGCTTCGCCCGTTACCTGTACACTTTCGGCAACCTGGCCCACTTCCAATACGAAGTCGATGCGGGCATTTTGGTTGACCTGCAGGGTGACGCCGGAACGAACGGTGCGCTTGAATCCCTGCACCTCTACGCTGATCTCATACTCGCCAATAGGAACGCTCGGCGCGGTGTACTGTCCGTTGTCGTTGGTCACACTCCGGAAGGCGGCGTTGGTTCCGACATTGCGGATCTCGACGCTCGCGCCGGCGACAACTCCCTGCTGCGCATCGGTGACCGTTCCCGATATGGTTCCATTTTGCAACTGGGCGAATGCGATAAACGCGCTTGCCGACAATACAGCGGCCGCGCGGATCCAAGTCGTCTTCATGTAACACTTCCCCCTAAAAAATCAGCCAGGTACCGACCGCTGGCTTCCCCACTACCCGCAAATTCTGTCATAAGCCGGGATGGCTTGCAATAAAAAATATCAGATTTCAGATAAGGCGTTGAAAGCGAACGCTAGTCCGAAGATCTTAGGAGCGTGAGATTTTACGAATTCGTTAACTCAGCGGCGGCTTCATAGTTACCGGAACGCGATAGAATGCCCGCGATGGACACGAGAAGGTGGCGCAAATTGGCGATGTTCGCCGGCGTACTTCCGGTTGCAATCGCGCAGCCTGTCCTCTCGCAACCGGCGCCCGATTTTGCGCGCGATATCGAACCGCTACTCAAAACCCATTGCCTGGCTTGCCATGGCGCCAAGAACCAGATGCACGCGCTACGGCTGGACCGCCGGCCGGATGCGCTGAGAGGCGGCGATTCGGGCGCACCCGCCATCGTTCCCGGAAACAGTTCGCAAAGCCTGATGGTGAAGTATATTTCCGGACAGGACCCCGACATTGTCATGCCACCGGCCGGGCCGCGCCTGCCGGTGGAACAGGTGGATTTAATCCGCCGGTGGATCGATGACGGCGCAAACTGGCCGGAGAGTGAAGCTGTCGGCGAGGCGGCTATCCAGAGGCCGAAACACTGGTCGCTCGAACCAATTGTACGAAGGCCACCGCCATCCTTAAAAAGTAACTGGGCTCGGACCCCGATCGATGCCTTCATTCTGGAAGCGCTTCAACAGAACGGCCTCGCACCGGCACCCGAGGCCTCTCCCCAAGCACTGATGCGCCGAATCTATCTCGATTTGACCGGACTCCCGCCGACCATCGAGGAGCAGCGCCAATTCCTCGCGCGGCCCAATGTCGACGAGCTGGTAAACGATCTCCTGTCGCGGCCAACTTATGGGGAGCGCTGGGCGCGGCACTGGCTGGATCTGGTTCGATATGCGGAAACCAACGGCTACGAGCGGGACGCTACCAAACCGAGTGCCTGGCGGTACCGGGATTACGTCATCAACGCATTTAATCAAGACAAGCCGTTCGACCGGTTCACCCTGGAACAACTGGCGGGCGATGAACTGCCGGACGCTTCGGCGGAAACATTTACCGCGCTCGGCTACTACCGGCTGGGCCCATGGGACGATGAGCCCGCCGACCCAAAGACAGACCGGTTCGATCAACTGGATGACATCGTCAGCACAACGTCACAGGTATTTCTCGGCCTGACGCTTGGCTGTGCGCGCTGTCACAACCATAAGTTCGAGCCACTGACCGCCCGGGACTACTACAGCATGCTGGCGGTGTTCAACGGCCTTGAGCGGCCGCAAAAAGGCCGCACGGAGTTGGACCGGCCCGCCGGAACCTGGGAGCAGATTGACGCAATCGACGCTCGCGACCGGGAGATTGACACATTAAAGAAGCGGCTGGTGGCGATTAGCCCCACGGCGGCGGCAGGCGCATCTACTGTGCTCGGCG
Organism: uncultured Solibacteraceae bacterium; assembly: GCA_964441675.1. Taxonomy (GTDB): domain Bacteria; phylum Acidobacteriota; class Terriglobia; order Bryobacterales; family Bryobacteraceae; genus JAPKYZ01. The sequence continues at coordinate 4,049 of CAYTVP010000320.1, forward strand.
AGATCGAGGAACTTCGCCGCGAGACGCCCGACATAGCTCGCGCTTACTACCTATACGAGCCACGGGCGAGCATCCCACCGGCATTCCTGATGATTCGTGGCAAGGCCGACCAACCGGGACCAAAAGTGGACCCCGACGTACCGGAGATTCTTCAGCAACGGCCGCTGGAGATTCCATCACCGGGCCGCACCAGCTTCCGGCGCCTGGCGCTGGCGCGCTGGCTGGTGAGTCCGGAGAATCCGTTGACCGCGCGAGTGATCGTAAATCGAATCTGGCAGCACCATTTCGGCGAGGGCCTGGTGCGGACGCCCAGCGATTTCGGGGTCATGGGCAGCAATCCCACGCACCCGGAGCTTCTCGACTGGCTGGCAGCCTGGTTCGTGGACAACGGATGGTCGGTGAAGAAGCTTCATCGTTTGATCCTCAGCAGCAATGCCTACCGGATGAACAAGCAGCACAATGAGGCGTTCGCCGAGAAGGACCCGGAAAACCTTCTCTTATGGCGGATGCCGTACCGGCGATTAGAAGCGGAAGCGATCCGCGATTCCGTATTGGCGGTGAGCGGGCAATTGAATCCTCAAATGTTCGGGCCGAGCGTCTATCCGCACATCCCGCCGGCTGCATTGGAGGGGTCGAGCGATCCCGACAAGATCTGGAAGGAATCGAGCGAACGGGAATCGTCCCGCCGGACAATTTATGTTTTTCTGAAGCGATCCATGATTGTGCCGATGCTCGAGGTGCTGGATCTGTGCGACACCAGCCGGACGACTGCCCAGAGATTGAACACGAGCGTGCCGACTCAGGCGTTGACTTTATTTAACGGCGATTTCATCAATCGCCAGGCGAAACATTTCGCAGACCGGCTGCGGCGCGAGGCCGGTCCGGATTCAGCCAGGCAAGTGGAGTTGGCCTACCGGCTGGCGCTTGCGAGGCCACCGGCTCCGGAAGAGTCTCAGAAGCTAATCGCTTTTCTGAAGGATCAACCGCTTGAGCAATTGTGCCGCGTCATTTTCAACCTGAACGAGTTTGCGTATGCCGAATAGCAAAAACCACCTTGTGCGCCCAGGCTCGCGGCGGGACTTTCTCTGGGGCGGAGGATTTTCCGTCCTCGCTCTGATCGATCTTCTCTCGCGCGACGCCAAAGCGGCCACGCCCACCCTGAATCCGCTTGCACCAAAGGCGCCGCACTTTGCCGCCAAGGCAAAGCACGTTGTCTTCCTCTTTATGAACGGTGCCCCCAGCCACATCGATACCTTCGATCCCAAGCCCGTATTGACGAAGTTCAACGGCACACCATATCAGGGCAAGCTGGCAGTTGGATCGAACAACCGGCCGG
>CAYTVP010000321.1:0-5354 GCA_964441675.1 uncultured Solibacteraceae bacterium
GCGACGAAGAGCTGGAATCGTTTCCCTGGGACGAGGCCAAGGCTGGTATTTCGAAGTACCGGACGACCGCGGTACGCTGCGATTTCGAACAACCGCCGCGGATACTCAATCGAATGGCGTGGTGTCCTCGCCGCCCGAGATGGTCCGTGTCGCCGCGTGGCAGCATATTGCGGCAGTGGTGCGGCGTGGAGGGGAAACACGGCTCTACATCAATGGTTATCCGGTGGCCAAGGGAGAGATCGATTCGGCCGATCTCGACAACCCCAAGGCGAATCTGCAGATCGGCGGCCCCGAGGGTCCTCAGCAGTTCCGGGGACGGGTGGACGAGGTGCGTCTCTACCGCCGCGCTTTGGATGAAGCCGAAATTCAGGCACTGGTAGAACCCGGGCGGCGACTGGTGAAACCGCCGCCTCCTGAAAAATCACGGGAACTGCAACTGACGCTGGGCGACCGTCAATTCTCCGGTACGCTGCGAATGCCTGCTTTTCTGGCCGTCCGGCTGAATGCCGGCCAGTTGAAGGTGAGCGCGCGGCACAGCAGTGTAGTTGATTTGGACCGCGTCGTCTTCACTCCGATCGCGGAAAGCCATGAAACGTTCCGGCGTTTCAGCAAGTTTGAGAAACGCTCGCCGCGGCTGGGCGTTCATGCCGGGTTGCGCCGCGATTGCGGTAGCACCCTGGCGCCGGTGGGAAAGGCACAAACCGTTACCAGCGATCAGCTCTCGCAATTTGTATTCGAAGGGGCAATCCGGAATTTCCCCAGTCCGGATGTCGAGAAGGACAACGTCAACTATCTCGCCGGCATTCGCGAGATCGGTGTCCGCAGCGAGTATACCGACGGCCGCGATATTCCACGGCTTCTGATCCGGTCGGTCGAGTTTGAGGGGCCTTTCTATGAACAATGGCCGCCGCCCGCGCACCGGAACATCTTCATCAAGACGCGGCACAAGGATAATTCCCCGGAATACGCACGGGAGATCATTCGAAGCTTCGCAACCAAGGCCTACCGCCGCCCCGTCACGGAAGCGGAGGAATCGGCATTGGTCAACGTTTTCGAGAAGTCGTTCGCGGCCAATCGCAGCTTTCAGGCGAGTGTAAAAGACGCGCTGCGCGTTGTGCTGACGTCGCCGCAATTCCTGTTTCTGATCGAGGTCAGCCAGACGCCGGAGCCGGAGCCGCTGGACAGCTACGAGCTGGCATCCAAGCTCTCGTACTTTTTGTGGAATGGACCGCCGGATGAAAGGACGTTGAAGCTGGCCGCGAGCGGTAAGCTGCGCGCGCACCTCGATTCGGAAGTCGATCGGATGATTGGCGATGCGCGATTCTCGCGGTTCACGCGCGAGTTTGCGTCACAGTGGTTGAGCCTCGACAAGTTCAGTGTTCTTGAGCCGGACAGGAAGCGTTTTCCCAAGCTTTCGCGTGATGCCCGCGCTCACCTGGGCCGGGAGCCTGTCGAATTCGTTCAGTATCTGATCCGGAATAATCTTTCGGTGCGGAATCTGATCGACTCGGATTTTGTTGTCGGCAATGAAGTGGTGGCCGACTATTACGGATTGGCAGAAAAAACCGAAAGCGGCCTGGAGTTTGTGGCGATCCCGCATGGACGGCGCGAGCTTGGCGGCGTTCTCACAGAACCCGCCATCCTCGCAGGCCTCTCCGATGGCCGCGAGTCGAACCCGGTCAAGCGGGGAGCCTGGCTCGCGCGCCGGATTATTGCGGAGGCGCCTGATCCGCCGCCTCCGAACGTCCCGGCTCTCAAGGAAGAAACGACGAACCTTACCTTGCGCGAGCGGCTGGAGCAGCATCGCAATCAGGCCGGCTGCCGCGAGTGCCACGCAAGGATCGACCCTTGGGGTGTCGCTCTTGAGGAATTCGACGCCGGAGGGCGTCTGAAACCGGAGCCGGTGGATGCCCGCTCCAAGCTGCCTGACCAGACAGAAGTGGCGGGCCTGGATGATTTGCGGCGGTATCTTGCCGAGGACCGCATCGATCAGGTGGCCTTTAGCGTACTCAAGCATCTCGCCACCTATGGCACAGGCCGTACTCTGACTTATAGCGAGCTGCATTACCTGAAACAAGAAGGAGTGAAATTGAGGACTGACGGCTACCGGATGAAAGATATGGTTCGGTTTGTAGCCGGAAGCAAGTTGTTCCTCGAAAAATAGTAAAATGCCGGACAGACGAATGACCCCTTCCCTTCAACTTGACCGCCGCGCGTTTTTACGGGGCGTCGGGGGCGTTGCCCTCGCATTGCCCGTTCTCGATGTGATGGGTGCTGAGGTAACCAGCGAGATTCCGCGGCGCTTCTGCGCGATCTATACGGCAAACGGCATGTCTCTTCCGAGAGAGGAACATGATCTGGCCGAGTGGAGTTGGTTCCCCCGCGCGGGACAAAATGGCGAGTTCGTCTTCGGAAAATCGACGGAACCCCTCGCTCCATTCCGAAAACAGGTGAGCTTCGTGGGCGGACTGTACCACCCGAGCGGCCCGAAGGCGGACCCGCACACCTGCTCCGACATGTGGCTTACCGGTGCGCCCCTGCACAATCCAAAGCCCGGAACATACAACACGGCCGGACTGGATCAGGTAATCGCCCTGCACACCAAGCAGTATTGCCGCCAGCCGTCGCTTGTGTTGTCGATCGACGCCGGTACCGGATTTCTTTCGCGGACGGGCACGATCTCCTACAGCCTGGAAGGCAAGCCGATTCCTGCCGAGAACAACCCGCGCCGGATTTTCAATCGCCTGTTTCGCGCAGATCGGGCCTCGTTGAAAGCGGAACACGAAAAGCTCGCACAGCGCATCAAACTGGTGGATGCCATAGTCGAAAGCGCCCGCTCACTGGACCGTCAACTGGGCAAGTCCGACAGGGATCGGATGGATCAGTACCTGACTTCTCTGAACGAACTCGAATCGCGCCTGATCGCGTCCGAGCGCTGGATTGACATTCCGCTGAAGAAACAGGATTACTCGCATCTGAATCTCGAGGCGACCTCCGAAGGCGAGCCCCACGAGTACTACCGGACGATGTTTGAGCTGATCGCGCTGGCGTTCGATGCCGACATCACCCGGTCTGTTGCGTTCATGCTTAACCGCGAAGATGGCATGGGAATCAGCGATACGTTCCCGCTGAAGCTGGGGTTGTCGAAGACGCATCACAATCTTTCGCACGCCACCGACAAGGAAGGCCAACTGCAGTTTGCCCGGTATGACCTCTTCCTCAGCCAGCAGATTGCTCACTTCCTGGAGAAGATGAACGAGTACAAGGATCGCCAGGGCAGCGTGCTGGACAATACGGTCGTTCTGTTCGGCAGCGGGGCGAGTACAACGCACACTTCATCCAACCTGCCGACACTTGTGGCCGGCGGCGCGAACATGGGCCTGAAGCACGGCGTTTACTGGCGGAAAGGCGAGACGCGGATGGCCAATATGTATCTCAGCATCCTGCGCTCGCTCGGCATCGAACAGGAATCGTTTGCCGATAGCACGGGAACCCTGAGCGACTCGATTTTCAGCCGCGTATAAGCAGCTATTTGCGCTCCCGGTTTTTGTAGCGTTTCACGCCGATCATTATCGAGAAATTCGGCCCTTTTTCGTTCAGAAGGTGCGAAACTGGAGGTGTCCGTCGTAGATCCTTCCATGTACGCTACGGCTACCGAGACGCCATGCCGAGAACCGTTACGCTTCATCAAGCCGCCATCGTACTTTTCGCTACCGTTGTTGCACTTCCCACGGCCGCACAACAGGTAAGCAGAGACGCCTTCGTCAAGCAATACTGCATTGCGTGCCATACCGAAAAGGCAAAGTCCGGTGGATTTGTCTTGGAAGGAGCGTCGGCATCCGAGCCAGCGGCACATCCGGATATTTGGGAAAAGGCAGCCAAAAAGATACGAGCGAAGGAGATGCCGCCAGCCCGTATGCCGCAGCCCAACGACACATCCGCCAGATCGTTCGTCGACGGACTGACTTCGGAACTCGATCAGGCGTTTGAGCAGGCACAGTATGCGGGAAGGCCGGTAATCCGCAGGCTGAATCGAACGGAGTACACAAATGCGATCCGTGATCTTCTCGATCTGGAGCTTCCGCTCGATGCTGAGCTCCCGCAGGATCAGATCGCCGCGGGGTTCGACAACATTGCGGATGCTCTTTCGATGTCGCCTCTTTTGCTGGAGCAGTATTTGAAAGTTGCGCGCCGGGTGGGTGAGCTGGCAACCGGCTCAAGGGATTCGTCTCCGGTTGTCGAGATCTTTCCTGCCAAGAAAACACAGGCGGTTTGGCAAGGTGAGGGAATGCCCTTCGGAACGCGAGGCGGTATGCGTGTCCAGCACTTCTTCCCGCATGACGGCGACTACGACCTCCGTGCGTTTCTCGCCAAGGAAAGCCTGACGCCCCTTGAGGGTGTCCGCTTCTTTCAAACGCGTCTCACGAAGGTGAAGGCAGGGAACCATACCGTAATCGTTACCTTTCCGGACGAATTCGCGGAGCGGGAAGGCCCCGTTCTCAACGTTGGCGGACCGGGCGGCGAAGCAATCGGCGGACCTTTGGATGTGCTCGGAACGGCAATCCGGCCCACCGTCGAATTCCGGATTGACGGCCGCCGCGTGAAGCTTTTTGAGATAGGCGGGATGACGGCGGGCGAGGCTGCTTTCGATGGCCAACCTGGGCCCCCGACTCTCGGCCGGATCGAGATCGCCGGGCCATTTAATGTGACGGGACCCGGCGAAACTCCCAGCCGCAAAAAGATTTTCGTTTGCAGTCCCGCAGATGGGACAGACGAACGCCAATGTGCCGAGCGTATTCTTTCGCCGATCGTGCGACGGGCATTCCGGCGGGATATCACAGGTGCTGACCTTGCGCCGTTCTTGAAAACCTTCGCGGCAACGCGCCAGAAGCGGGATTTCGACGCATCCATCGGCTCGGCGATCCGCGACGTGCTGATCGCGCCGGATTTCCTCTACCGGCTGGAGTTCGATCGTCCCGGCGCCGTTCCCGGAACCCCGCAACCCGTTTCTGATTTTGAGCTCGCCTCCCGCTTGTCGTTTTTCCTGTGGAGTAGTATTCCCGACGATGATCTGCTGGCAGTGGCGGCAAGCGGAAAACTGCGCGATCCGAAGGTATTGGAGCGAGAAGTCAGGCGCATGATTGCGGACCGCCGCTCGTCCGCTTTGATGGATAACTTCGCGCTCCAATGGCTTGGCCTGCGCGCGCTGGCGGACACTACCCCCGACAAAGAGTTGTATCCGGATTTCGATCCCGCCCTGGCCTCGCACTTTCAGACGGAAACGCGGTTGTTCGTAGGCAGCCTGATCCGTGAGAACCGCAGCGTGCTCGATTTGCTGGGAGCGAAGTACACGT
>CAYTVP010000322.1:0-4453 GCA_964441675.1 uncultured Solibacteraceae bacterium
TCGCCGCCCGACGGCCACACCATCCTGATCCACGCCTCCGCGCATTCCGCGGCCGTATCACCGATGGCGGCAATCTCTCGCAAGGGCAGTGTCGCCGGAGAATAGAACTCCAGCGCGATCCATTTTCCGGCTAGCTCCCGCCGCTCCCCGATGGTCAGGGTGTCGGGGGAACGGCCGATCACGCTAGCCGCCGCCATCATTCGAACCTCTGCAATTCGCGGATCAACGCTCCTAATCCCTTGCGACGATAGATTTCCGACAGGCGCTGCTCCTCCGGTGAAATGCGGCCGGCGGCATTCCGGCCGGGAATCCAGATATCTCCACCTTCATATTCTACGGAGGCAATATAAGTCGAGACCGGATCGGCAGCATCAGGAAACCGAAGAACGACTTCGCGCTGAATGGATTTGCGCTCTCCGGGCGAAAGAGTAACTTCAGCAGGAAGCACGCCGCCGACAGACTGACGCGCCACCCAACCCAGTTCAATATGGCGAATCGGTTGATCCGAGCGATTGTGCAGATCGAAGCGCGGACGAGATAGTTCGCGCGGCGCCTGCAGCGCGGAGCTGTGGACGATTTCAATCGGCGACCCCGGTAGATCGAGAACGGCTAGTTGGACGGTTTGGGCGGGATCAACCGCTGTCGTGCGCCCTCGCGTGACCTGTACGTTCAGCTTCGGCGCCGAGTCCTGACGCGCAAGACTGGCTACAATCTCTTGCCGCAAAGCTTCCGGACCGCGTGCCAGCGATTCCAGGAAGAACTTACGATCCCGCCGCGCAGCAAGTTCCCAGGTCAGAAGGCTGCGCCGCGAGTTCAGCTTGTTCGGTCCATAAAACGTAAGGGTGTCGAACAGGACACCATCCAGTGCAACCATCACCGGAACTCTCAATCCGGCCGATGGCCGCAGCAGCCGCAGATCGACGTGCACCGGGAACACCTGCCCCGGCGCAACATCCAGGCTAGGGACCGTCACGAAGGCCTTTCCACCGGCCGTCAGGTCCGCCGCATTCACCAGCAGAGTGATACCGCGAACCCGGGCGCTGCCGCTGTTCTTCAACGTTAGCGATGCACGCAAGTCGAGAACCACGGCACCGCCGCGAGGCGAGATCCGGGATTCGCCCCAATCCGCAGATACGAGACCGACCGGGGAATCCGGGGGAAATTCCACCTTGATCTGCTGCGCGAGACCCTGGCCTGCCATCCCCGCCGCGATGACAAGAACGGCGAAACTAATCGAGCGAAACATGAGTGATCGTCACCTGTCCGGTATCGACATCGACAAAGCGGGCTTCCGCGCTATCGGGGCCGATGTTATAAGACACGCGGTTTGCCCGCGGATGCAGCAAGGTAATGCCTTGCTCTCCGCGCTTCAGCTCAACGCCCGCGGGAGAAACCTCAATGGCACTGGAGCCGGAGGCGACAGTGGCGAAAGGACGCGGCTTCAGCTTCGGGACACTCAATACCCACCCGGCGACAACTACCGCGGCCAGTGAGGCGAGCGCGATTGCCATGCGCCAGTCCAGCCGCGCGGGACGGGGTCCGAGAGAAGCTACCGCCTCGCCGGCCTCCAGCCCCACCGCAACATTTGCCCGGATCTCAGAGGAGAGCGATTGCCAGTCCACTCCTGGAGGCAGCTCCGATGCCGCTTCGCGAAGTGCGTCCCGAGCGGTGTTTATTTCCGCGATTTTCGCCGCGCATTGGGAACACGCCGATACATGGCGGCGAGTACGCCAAGCGGCAATTCCGCGTAAATCGCCTCCGCTCAATAATGCCAGTGCCTGGTCCGACGGATGCGGCGTCATATGTCTCTCCGGCGCTCAAGGTATACACGAAACTTCAAGCGCGCATTGGCGATGTGCGAACGCACGGTCGCCTTCGAACAGTTCAGCCGGGCGGCTACTTCCTCGGCTGGTAGATCTTCAACATCGCGCAACAGCAGGGCGGCGCGTTCGCGGCGCGTTAAGGTTTCGAGGCCACGGTCGAGGAACGCTTTCCTTTCGGCGCGAAGGATCCGCTCTTCAGCGTCGACATGACCACGATCGGTAAGCGGTTCAACGACATCTTCGATTGCCGAGAAGGCAACCCGGCCGTTGCGGCGGAGAAAGTCGATAGCGGTATTGGTCGCGATCCGGCTCAGCCAGTGCGCGCTCTTTTCGAGCTCCTTCAATTGGTCCTTACGCTGGAGTGCCTTGATGAATGTCTCCTGCGTCAGATCCTGGGCATCGGCGACGTTCCCTACCAAGCGGTAGATCAAAAGAAAAATCCGTCGCATGTGCTCCTGGACAAACTTGTCCTGAGCACTCCGAAGGTCCGAAACTGGCGCCGCTTCCGGCATTTGATACAGAATGGACGTTTCCATTTCGCGCTTACCAGACTTGACGGTCCAACAAGCGGAAACGTGCAACCCTAGTATGAATTGTATGAGGATCTTACGGTGCTGCGCATGACACTTGCCGACGGAATGTCGCGGATGGATATCGAAACGGCATTTGAGGTCCTGGTGAAGGCGCGCGCTGTGGAGCAGACAGGCAAGACGGTTATCCATTGCGAGATCGGTCAACCGGACTTTCCTACGCCGAAACATATTGTCGAGGCGGCGAAGGACGCGCTCGACGCAGGTTGGACCGGCTACGGGCCGACACAAGGCGATCCCGAACTACGGGAAGCGCTTGCCCGGCATGTCTCAGAGACTCGGAAAATCCAGGTAGACGGCTCGAATGTGTGTGTTGTACCTGGTGGTAAGCCAATCATCTTTTTCTCGATATTATCCCTTGTAAATCGTGGTGATGAAGTAATTTATCCAAATCCTGGATTCCCGATCTACGAGTCCATGATCAAGTATGTCGAGGCGAAGCCGGTACCGATACCGCTTCTCGAAAACCGCCAATTTTCGTTCAACCTGGACATATTCCTGAACAGCATCACGCCGCGGACAAAGATGGTGATCCTGAACTCACCGCAGAATCCCACTGGAGGCGTAATCCCCACGGAAGACTTGCGCGTAATCGCCGATGCGGTCCGGGATCGTGACATCATCGTCCTCTCGGACGAAATCTATTCCCGTATGTACTATGGCGAGGCGCCGGCTTCGATCGCCTCCCTGCCCGGAATGAGCGAGAAGACGATTATCCTCGATGGCTTCTCGAAAATATACGCCATGACTGGTTGGAGACTGGGCTACGGCGTTGCTCCGAATTGGATTATCGAGGGCATCAACAAGCTAATGGTGAACTCGAATTCCTGCAGCGCAAGTTTCACACAACGGGCGGGCTTAGCAGCAATCACAGGCCCGCAGGACGAACCTCGGCGGATGGTTGAAGAATTTCGGCGGAGGCGGGATGAGTTCGTAGCTGGACTGAATTCCCTGCCCGGCTTCCGGTGTGCGGTACCCGAGGGAGCATTCTATGCGTTCCCTAGTATAACGGATACGAAGTTCACGTCCAGGCAGCTCGCGGATGATCTTCTTTACAAAGCTGGCGTGGCCTGTTTGAGCGGAACTTCCTTCGGGGACTATGGCGAAGGTTATCTACGGTTTAGCTATGCAAACTCAATGGAGAACTTGCGGGAAGCCATAGCACGAATGCGCACATTCCTCAGCTAGTGGTCCGCTGGATTTTAGTCTTGATGCTCGCCGGGCTTGCTGCGCCGGGGCAAAACACACTGATACAAGAAGGCTTCGACGCCTTTTTCAACCTGGAATATGAGACGGCTCTGTCGAAATTCCAGGCTGCGATCGAACAGGCACCCGGCGCTCCGGAGCGATACAACCATCTGGCGCAGACGCTGCTCTTCCGCGAGATGTTTCGCGCCGGCGCTCTCGAAAGCGAACTTGTTTCCGGCGCAAATCCGTTTTTACGGCGATCGAAGCTTGAGCCTTCGCCAGAGGTGGAACAGCAATTTCACGATGCACTTTCATCCGCCATCCGGCTAGCGAGCGAAATCAAAAGCCGCGAGCCAAAAAATATCCGGGCTATCTATGCGTTAGGCGTGGCTCACGGTCTTCGCGGCAACTGGAACTTTCTTGTGAGGAAGGCTTACCTGGACGCGCTCCGTGCCCTCACCGAATCGCGGAAACTATGCAATCAGGTAGTCGAAATCGATCCGAGTTTTATAGACGCAAAGATGATACAGGGATTCCACGACTATGTAGTTGGTTCCCTGCCCGGCTACATGAGGTTTCTTGGGTTCATTGCCGGATTTCGCGGGGACAAGGAAGCCGGCATTCGGGTGCTGCAGGACGTCGCGAACAGAGGAAAAGTAAACGCGGCCGACGCAAAAGTACTGTTGGGAGTGATCTATCGGCGTGAGCGGCGGCCCGATGACGCGATTCCATTGCTCGAAGGACTTACCAGCGAGTATCCGAAGAACTACCTGTTCCGCATGGAGTTGGCGCAAATGTGGGCGGATAAAGGCGACGGCGATAAAGCGCTTGCGGAAATCGACCAGGTGGAGA
>CAYTVP010000322.1:4463-5352 GCA_964441675.1 uncultured Solibacteraceae bacterium
AAGTCGAAGCGCTGCGCCGTTCCGGAGTGAATGGCTATGGGTCGCTGGTTCCGGCGAAGATCCATTACGCCCGCGGAAACATACAGTTCTGGTACAACCGGCTGGACCAGGCAGAAGAGAACCTGCGGCGGGCCTCCGGCGAAGCCGATTCGCTCGATCTGCATACGGCAGTGATGGCCTGGCTACGGCTTGGGCAGACATGCGATCTGCTTAGAAAGCGGCAGGAAGCCATCGAGGCCTACCGGGCGGCAGTGCGCACGGCGCCACAGGCGGAAATGGCGAAAGAAGCAAAACGTTATCTATCGTCGCCGTATAAGCGATAGGCCTAAAGCTGCAGCCACTCTCTCGCCAATCGAGTGAGCAGGTCCGGCGAGACGCGGGGTGGAACCGTAAAATCCCGCGGGGCTATGACGCACACCTGGTCGGCGCCGGCAGCGCAGAAAAGATACACCGTATTGTTGCGATACTCCACGTACTTTTCAAACTCCTGCCAGATGTATTGATAGAACACTTCCAGATCGACCGCGCTGCCGAGCACGTCCATCTGCGTGGGAATCGGATTCGCCTGATCCTGATCGGCGTAGATCAGCAGACTGGAAAACGGCTTCATCTTGTTGCGGATTCCGAAGCCCACCGCAATCATCGAAGGCCGCGCCCGCCGGACAGCCTGGATTGTGGCCCATTCCACAAAAGTGTTGTTCAGCAGCAGCGTTCCGTTTCCAGCGAGCAACACCGAGCGGACAAATTCGGCGATGATCGGATCGTTGGCAACCTCTCCGGCAAGCAAGCGGATTTTCTTCAGTCGCTCCCCAAGCTCACGCGGGCCGCGTAGGCGCTCCTTTTCGACCACCTGCTGAACTTCCTCCATCAGGCGTTGCCGGTATGCCGC
>CAYTVP010000323.1:0-5347 GCA_964441675.1 uncultured Solibacteraceae bacterium
GATATGTCATCACTTCCGGCGGAGAATGCCCGGGCCAGCGGAAGGAACGACGATCCACCGCCACACCAAGGTCAAATACGCGGCCGGTCTTCACGGCTTTGAGCGCAGCTTGAACACGCTCCGGCGTATTGATCGCGTTCAACGCGCCGATTTCGTCCTGTTTGCCGAACGTCCAGCCATAGCCCTTTCCTTTTACCCAGCCTTTTGGCGGATCGGCGGCAAGGGCGAGGACGGCCACGGAAATCAGGGCCAAAACCAGGCGCATACTTCTACCCCCAGGTGAATTCAAGAGTGCGGCGAAACGGTGTATAGCCGGTAATGAAGAGGGCCGGAGACCCCAGACGCGGCCGTGCGCCGCGAACGTCAAGATACTTGTGGTCGCAGCCGCCACCAGTGATCCTGATGCTGTCCGAGCCAGCGATCAGGCGAGCTTCCCGCGCTTCGAACAGTTCGCCGGCAACGCCCTCCGCGCGAACATTATCGCGGAGCTTGATCTCGATCGTGAGCGGCACGTTGTCCGTGCCCTCGGCCACGATTTCTGCGCGCAGTCCGTTCTGAATTTCGGTAATCGTTGCCGACTGGCGAAGATGACAGATCTGCGTCCGCGGCCGCTGCTTCTGCGTCTTATCCCAATCGTCCGGACCGATCTTCCGGGTTGGCGTGAACGGCTGGTAGTAAGGAGCTTCCAGGTTCTGCGTCAGCGTCCAGCCATTCTGCGTGCGGGAGGCGCTATCCGGCACAAACTGCGCCTTGCCGAAGAACGCCGTCGAGAATCGTATGGCTTCAATGACGGCGTCGCCATAGCGGATGTTGAGAAAGCGGTCGCGGCCAGCGGTATTGATCGAGATCGACGCCCGCTTGCGCCGAATGCGGACCAGTCGGTTGTTTGGAAACTCCTTGACGAAGTCGTCAGGCAGCGGGTCGCCCGGAATGTCAGTCCGGTTCAGCTCGGGGTACGCGATCAACGTAGACAGGGACGCGTTCTTCGGAAAAAGCTCGCGCGCCAGTTGTCCGAAGCGGCGATCGCCGGCCTTCACCGCAAGGTACTGCACCGGAAACCAGTAATTCCCCATTGTGACCCGCGTGTTCTGATCCTGGCGTGTCGAAAAGCTGGTTTCCACTTCGCCGTCCGCGTGGCGCATATAGAGCATCGTTTCCAGATTCTTTCGCGCAGGTTCCAGCAGATCCGGCCGCTTCAGCTTGTCTGCCATGACGACGAATGCGATGTCGGTAATGGCGTTGTAGCCGCCTGTCGAACGCTCTGTCCACTGCCCTTCTTCGTCGAGGTCGATGCCTTCGGCCAGCCATTGGTCGATCCGCCGCATCCATTTGGAATCCGGCATCAACTCGTTCACCTGGGCAAGAGCGGCACAAACCACCCATCGATGATTGGGAGTGTGAATGCCACCTGTAGTGATGGCGTTTGCCAGCCGGAGAAGGCGCGGCTCAACAATCGCAAGAATCTCGGGCACCTTTGCCTGCCGCGCAATCAATACCGTGTTGGCTGCGCTGCGAGCCGCGAACGCACTATCGGGAGGTGAATTAAAGTTCGTCGTCGGCAGGTAAATGTTGCCCTCGGGGCTTGTGGAGCGATCGACGAAGTCCGCCGCCAGCTTCATACGGTCAATCAGTTCGCGGTTCCTGTAATGGCGCGACTTTGATGTAATGAAACCGGCAGTGAATACTTCCCATAACCCGATTCCCGTGCCTGGGGCATGCAGGCCATAGGCGTCCGGAATTCCTCCCCGAAAACGATGCGCCGGGTCAGTAACCTGAATCTTGAGGTACCGGTCGATCGCTTCGTCGTGCCGTTGAATCAGGTCGTCGGGAAAATCAGCTGCGGAGGCAAGCGCTGCCGCGCCAAAGGCTGCAATGGTCTCTCGGCGTGTCACGAAAGTACGACTATATCAACATGAGTACCGATCGATCGTTCATTGTCAGTCTCAGTCCTTTCGGTCTCGGATTTCAGAAGCCGCATCACTACTTGGAGATGTTGAACATCTTCTGGGAGAACCGCGACAATCTGCCTCAGGCGTGGCAAATCCTCAACCATGGGGTATGCGATGGCTGCTCCCTTGGACCGCGCGGATTACGCGACGATACGCTCGATGGAGTTCATCTCTGCCTCAGCCGCCTGCGTCTGCTGCGTCTCAATACGATGCCGGCAGCCAAGGATGAAGTGTTCGCCGATATCGACAGGCTGCGGAAGATGGACAGCCGCGCGCTTCGGAAGCTGGGCCGGCTGCCCTATCCGATGGTGCGCCGCCCAGGGGACCGCGGTTTCCGGCGCGTCGCATGGGAGGAGGCAATCGGGTATATCGCGGAAAAGATCCAGCATGCTGATCCCAGGCGGATCGCGTTCTTCACCACGTCCCGCGGATTGACGAACGAGGCCTACTATGCCGCCCAGAAGGTAGCGCGCTTACTGGGGACGAATAACGTCGATAATGCCGCCCGCCTGTGTCACGCTGCGTCGACGGTGGCTTTGAAGCAGACACTCGGAGTGGGCGCTTCGACAGTTTCCAATCGCGATTGGCTGAATACGGAACTGATTGTGCTGATGGGAACGAACCTCGCCAACAACCAGCCTGTCGCGATGAAGTATCTTTATCAAGCCAAGCGGAATGGCGCGCGGATCGTGGTGGTGAATCCCTACCGTGAACCGGGACTGGAGCATTATTGGATTCCTTCGATCGCGAAGTCAGCAATTTTCGGAACACGGTTTCGCGACGAGTTCATTCCGGTGCGGCCAGGCGGCGATGTTGCGTTTTCAAACGGCGTCATCAAGAGCCTGATAGCAATGGGCGCGGTGAACCAGCCGTATATCGACAGCCGGACCGAGTGCTGGGTGCCGCTGCGCGATGCCGCGAATGCGATGCAGTGGGAGGACATTGAAGCTTCCTCCGGGTTGAAGCGCGAGGAAATCGAGCGCTTTGCCAAGTTATACGCTTCGGTCGATAAGGCGATATTTATCTGGTCCATGGGTCTGACGCAGCACCCGCACGGCGTCGACAACGTCAAGGGTGTAGTGAACATGGCACTTGCGCGAGGAATGGTCGGCAAGCCGAATGCCGGCGTGGTTCCGATTCGGGGCCATTCCGGCGTGCAGGGCGGCGGAGAATGCGGTTCGGTGCCGGACTTCTTCCCCGGTGGGGTCGCAGTGACAGAAGAGAGCGCACGACAGTTCTCCGAGTATTGGCAGGCGGATATTCCTTCGTGGCCGGGCTTGCATTGCGGAGCCATGCTCGATGCGGCAGCGGATGGCAAACTGGATCTTCTATACGCGATCGGCGGTAATTTTCTGGAAACAATGCCCGACCCGGAGCGGATGTCCGCGGCGCTCAAACGCGTTCCGCTGCGTGTGCACCAGGACATCATGCTGAATTCATCGATGGTGGAAGATGCCGGGGAAATGGTAGTGCTGCTGCCGTCGAAAACCCGCTACGAGCAGGAGGGTGGCGGTACGCAGACCTCAACGGAGCGGCGGATCCGCTACGCGCCGCAAGTCGTCCGCAGACAACTGGGCGAGGCGAAGGAAGAATGGAAAATCCTGGCGGAGCTGGCGGGCGCGTGCGGCCGCGATCCCGGCTACCATTCCGCCGCGGACATTCGCGAGGAGATCGATCACGTGATGCCGATGTATCGAGGTATCGCACAGTTGAAAAAGGAGGGCGATTCTTTTCAATATGGCGGCCCGCGATTGTGCGAAGGTCCGGGATTTCGAGGAAAGTTCTCAGTACTGCCGCTGCCGCCGCACCGGCCGCAAAGGAAGGGAACATTCTTCCTCGCGACTAGACGGGGCACTCAATTCAATTCCATGATCTATAAGGATCGCGATTCCCTAACGGGAGCGGCGCGGGATGAAGTCATCCTCAATGCGGAAGATGTGGCGCGGCTGGGCCTGCAGCCGGGGGATCGCATCGAGTTGGCTTCGCCACTGGGGCGCATGCAGGCGCGGATCCGAACCGGCGATGTTCGAGAGGGTACGATTCAGGCACATTGGCCGGAGGCCAACGTACTGATCGACCGGCTATACGAGCCGGTTTCGGGCGAGCCGGACTACAATGCAGAGGTCACGGTTCAGAAAATATGAAAGCCCGAACTTTATCGCGAACGATCTGCCTGTTTTTGGCGCTGACGGCCGGGTACGCGGCCAGCCCTGCGACACTCGGCAAAACCGGCATGGATGCCGAGCGCTTGAAACGTATCCCGGCGCGCATGCAGGAGTTTGTAGACAAGGGCACGTTGGCTGGCGTCATCACACTGGTCGCGCGCCACGGCGAGATCGCGGCCATTGATGCCGTTGGTTATGCCGACCTCGAGGCGAAGAAGCCGATGACGAAAGACACCATCGTTTCAATAATGTCGATGACGAAGCCCTTCGTCGCGGTTTGCATTGCGATGCTGGCCGAAGAGGGTAAGTTGTCCATGGCGGATCCGGTCGAAAGGTACCTTCCGGAATTCAAACAGCAAAGAGGCGGCACCCGGCCGATCACGTTGCGCGACTTATTGACTCATACCTCCGGGCTGCCCACACAGCCGCCGAAGGAAATGGGGAACTTCTACCAGACGATGGACCGGCCGCTGGCGGACGCGGTGAAGGTTTACGCTACAGTGCCGCTCGATTTCGATCCGGGGACGAAGTGGCAATACTCCAATATGGGCATCGACACGCTGGGCCGTATTGTCGAAGTGCAGAGCGGAAAGCCGTTCGAGAAGTTTCTCGAAGAGAGAATTTTCTCGCCGCTCGGTATGACGGATAGCTATATCTTTCCACCAGCCAGCAAGTACGATCGCATTGCGCTGGTCTATCAACACAAGGACGGCAAGCTGCAGCGATCGAAAAATCTTTTCTATCTCGGCGACCCCTCGACTTTCAAGAAGGGAGCCATCTTCTCCGCCCCGTCGTACGGCATGTACTCGACTGCTTCCGACCTGGCGAAGTTCTACCAGATGATGTTGAGCGGAGGAACCTATAACGGCAAACGCCTTTTAAGCAAGGCCGCGGTGGAAACGATGACGGAGCTACACTCCGGCAACACGCGCGCCGGGCACTTGGCCGGCACCGGATTCGGGCTCGGCTGGGAGGTCGTCAAGGAACCCGTGGGAACGCTCTCGCTGATGTCGATCGGGAGCTTCGGCCATGGCGGCGCGTGGGGCACGCACGGATGGGTTGACCCAAAAAAGGATCTGGTGGGAGTGTTCTTGATTCAAAGCTCGGGCTCACCCGATGGAGCGTTTGCCAAAAGTGTCTTCATGGCGATGGCCGGCGGCGCAGTGGCAGACTGAGGTCTCATGCCCACTCGCCGCGAGACTCTGATTGCTATATCGGCGGCGGCTGTGCCGA
>CAYTVP010000324.1:0-5346 GCA_964441675.1 uncultured Solibacteraceae bacterium
CGCCTATGTCAAGATTGCCGGGGTTGCCATCGAGCACATGCTGACCGCTGTGATCATGACCGCGCCCGCGACGATCATGCTGGCCAAGATGATGATTCCGGAAACCGAGACACCCGAGACTGCGGGCTCCGTTAAAGTGAAAATCGAAAAACCCGGCGTGAACGTAATCGATGCAGCGGCGCGCGGCGCGGGCGAAGGCTTGCATTTGGCGCTGAACATCGCCGCCATGCTGATTGCCTTCGTGGCGTTGATCGCGCTGGTGAACGGGATTCTCGGCGCTGTGGGCGCGCCGTCCATGCAGGCAATCCTTGGCTGGTTGTTTGCGCCGGTGGCGTGGCTGCTTGGTGTCGAATGGAAGGATGCGGCCGCGGTTGGCAATCTGTTGGGCACGCGGCTGGTGCTGAATGAGTTTGTCGCTTTCCTTGAGCTGGGCCCGCTGAAGCCGTCGCTCGATCCGCGCAGCTTCGTGATCGCCACATTTGCTCTCTGCGGCTTCGCGAACTTTTCGTCGATTGCGATTCAGGTAGGCGGAATCGGAGCTTTGGCGCCAACCCGAAAAAGCGATGTCGCACGATTGGGCTTGCGGGCGGTGGCGGCAGGAACAATGGCCAACTTTCTGTCCGCGGCCATCGCAGGGATGCTGGTGTGAACTATCACGGGTACGAGATTGACGCGCCGGAGATCGGTATTGTCCTCGGAAGCGGCTTAAGCGCATTTGCAGCCGAGCTGGCTGGTGCTGTCGAAATTCCGTATGCGAGGCTCCCGGACTGGCCGCAATCTACGGCGATCGGGCATGCGGGCTTGCTGGTGTTCGGACGCGTGGCGGGAACGCCAGTGGCCGTATTGAGCGGGCGGGCGCACCTCTACGAGGGCTACACGGCGAAGCAAGTGGTGCATGGCGTTCGGGAGCTCTATCGGCTGGGCGTCCATTCGATTGTCCTGACAAACGCCGCCGGGGGAATTCGTCGCGATCTCACGGCCGGGACGCTTGCCCTGATTTCGGATCACATTAATTTGCAAGGCGCGAATCCGTTGACCGGCCCCAATGATGAAACGCTCGGGCCGCGGTTCCCGGATATGACCGAAGCTTACTCGAAGCGCTATCGCGCCATTGCCCAGGACGCCGCCGGCCGGCTGGGGATCAATCTGCCCGAGGCCGTATACGCAGCGCTTGCGGGGCCGTCGTATGAAACTCCGGCCGAGATCCGCTACCTGCGCGCGATCGGGGCGGATCTTGTCGGCATGTCCACGGTTCCGGAAGTGATCGCCGCGAATCACATGGGTATGAAGTGCCTGGCCATTTCCTGCGTCAGCAACGCGGCGGCCGGTATCACCGGGGAAAAGCTGGATCATGAAGAGGTGCTGGCCGCCGGCAGGTCAGTCCAGGCGGATCTGGTGCGGCTGTTGAAGGCTGTAGTGCCGGCTCTGAAGTGATGAATAAGTTGTCGGCAATGGCGTTCGAGATGCGCGACCGCGCGCAAGCGCCATATTCCGGTTTCCGGGTCGGGGCGGCAATCGAAAGCTCGGACGGCCGCATGTTCGGCGGATGCAACATCGAAAGCTCTTCCTACGGCTTGACGATCTGCGCGGAACGTGTCGCTCTGGTCAAGGCACTGTCGGAAGGTTCCACGGATTTCCGCCGCATCGTTGTGGCGACCGGCGATCAGCGCCCGACGCCTCCGTGCGGTGCTTGCCGCCAACTGCTATGGGATTATTGCCGCGACATCGAAGTTGTTTTGGAGAACAGCTCAGGCCTTCGGGAAACGTACTCTTTGCGGGAATTGCTTCCTCATGCTTTCGACTCTGATCATTTGCGCTAGCGTTCTCGCTGCTGCGCCTCCGGCCGTCGTGACTGTGGTGACGGCTCGTCATGTCGTGACGATGGATGAGCGTAATCGCGTAATCGAGGACGGGGCTGTGGCGTTCCGCGCCGGCGAGATTCTGGGAGCCGGCACAGCGCGCGAAATCCTTCGTCAGTACCCTGGGGCCCGCCGTGTCGCCGGTGGCAATGCAATCCTGATGCCGGGGCTGATCAACGCGCATACGCACGCGCCGATGAGCCTGTTTCGCGGCATCGCCGACGATGTTCCACTTCAGGACTGGCTCGAGAAATTCATCTTTCCGGCCGAAAGCCGTAATCTCGATCCGGATTTCATTCGATGGGGAACGCGCCTGGCCTGCCTGGAGATGCTGCTTGGCGGGATCACCACGTTCGTCGACATGTATTACTTCGAGGACATCATTGCCGAGGAAACAAAGAGGGCAGGGATGCGGGCCATTCTCGGACAGACGATTATCCGGTTTCCTGTGGCGGATGCCAAGACGCCCAAGGAATCACTTCAGGCGACGGAGAAATTCTTCCAGCGCTTTCCGGAAGATTTGTTAATCACTCCTGCCGTCGCGCCGCATGCGCTCTACACGAACACAGACGAAGACCTGAAAGCCGCTCGCGATCTGGCCAACCGCTACAAGAAACCTCTGGTGATTCATCTCTCGGAGACCGCGCGGGAGAATCGCGACATAGAAGCGGCGAGAGGCGAGACTCCGACAGGGGTGCTTGATTCGCTCGGTGTGTTGAACGGCTGGACCATCGCGGCCCATTCCATCTGGATGAACGACAAGGACCTGGCGCTGATGCAGAAGCCAGGCGTCGGCATCGCCCACTGCCCTTCGTCGAACATGAAGCTTGCCAGTGGCATCGCGCCGGTCACGAAAATGCTGGCGCTGAAGATTCCCGTCGGCCTCGGAACCGACGGGCCTGCCGGGTCGAATAACGACTTCAATCTTTTTGAAGAAATGGATCTGGCGGCGAAGCTCGCAAAGGTCTCAACCGGTGATCCTCGCGCCGTCCCGGCGGAGGCGGCCGTGCGGATGGCGACGATCGGAGGCGCGCAGGCAATCGGTCTCGCGGATAAGATCGGATCGCTCGAGGCAAAGAAGCGCGCGGACATGATTCTCGTCCGTCTCGACCGGCCGCACGCTCAGCCGATGTTCGACGTGTATTCGCAGATTGTCTACGCTCTGAAGGCGTCCGATGTCGATTCGGTCTGGGTGGAAGGCCGGCGCGTAGTTTCGGCCGGGCGGTGCCTGACGCTCGATTCAGCGTTGATTTCCGCGAAGGCCGCCAGTTATCGCGATCGGATTCGGCGGTCGCTGGTACACTGACAAATTCTCATGCGCGTAGGAATTATTGGTACCGGAGCGATCTCGCACAAGCACGCTCAAGCTTACAAAAACATTGGTTTTGAAATCGCCGCAGCCAACGACAACGATGCGAAACGTTGTGAAGAGTTCACGGCTCAGTACGGCGGCGAGGCGTGCCGCGGCTATCAGGAGGTCTGCCGTCATCCGAATGTGGACTTCATTGACGTTTGCACATTTCCGGATTTTCGCCTGCAGCCGCTCAAAATTGCGGCAGCCAGCGGAAAGCACGTGCAGGTGCAGAAGCCAATCGCCATCAACGTGGAAACGGCGCGCGGCATGGTTGATTTTTGCCGCCAGCATAACGTCAAGTTAAACGTCGTCAGCCAGCATCGCTTCGATGACTCGATTCAGTTCCTGAAGAAAGCGATCGAAGCCGGTCGCCTGGGCCGGCTTCTCCAGGTCGATGCATACGTCAAATGGTGGCGCTCCGCAGAGTATTATTCCCGGCCGGTCAAAGGCTCCTGGCATACCGAAGGCGGCGGAGCGCTGATCAATCAGGGCATACACCAGATCGACATGCTGCTCTATCTGGCCGGCGGCGTTGCCGAAGTATTCGGATATTGGCAGCTGCATGCGTTGCATGCCATCGAATCCGAGGACGTCATTACGGCGGCTATGAAGTATCGGTCCGGCGCTACGGGAGTGATCCAGGCTTCCACCGCGATTTGGCCCGGCTATACAGAACGGCGGGAGATTCATGGCACCAAGGGGACCGCGGTCGTTTCCGGTGACAAGCTGACCACCTGGGATGTGCAGGACGATCCCGGCGAAGATGCGCCGCTGGCGCGCGATGTCGCCAGCGGAGCCTCCGATCCAATGGCCATCTCGCTTACGCCGTTTGAGCGCCAGTTTGAGGATTTCGGTGCCGCCATCCGGGAGAATCGCGATCCGTTGAATTCCGGAGAAGAAGGATATCGTGCCCTGGAGCTGGTCGAGGCCATATACACAAGCTGTCGCGATGGGCGGAAGGTCGCGCTAGGTCCTCAAGGTGCCTGACCCTCCAGCCCAGGCCGCGGCTCCCTGGTGGAGGCTGCGCGTTCCGGCATCGAGTGCCAATCTGGGTCCGGGTTTCGACACCTTGGGGCTGGCGCTCGATATCCCGCTTGTGGTGCGTTTCCGCCGCGCGAAATCTCTTTCCATTCATGCGACGGGCCGCGATAGCGAATCGATCCCGCCGGGTGAAAACAACCTCATCTGGCAAACGGCGTTGCGAGTAGCCGAAAATCTGGGCCGCCAACTTCCCGCGGTGGAGATGCGGATCCACAACGAGATTCCGATCGGTCGAGGTCTTGGCTCCAGCGCGTCGGCGCTTGTGGCCGGCGTGGTCATTGCCGACAAGCTGCTCAATCTCGGCTGGCAGAAGGCGAAGCTACTGGACGAGGCTGCCCGCATCGAAGGCCATCCCGACAATGTCGCGGCTT
This sequence comes from uncultured Solibacteraceae bacterium, assembly GCA_964441675.1. GTDB lineage: Bacteria > Acidobacteriota > Terriglobia > Bryobacterales > Bryobacteraceae > JAPKYZ01. The sequence continues at coordinate 4,626 of CAYTVP010000324.1, forward strand.
GCATGCTGGGTTCTATCGTTACCAGCGCAATCGACTCGAACGGCACCGCACACGCCATACGCCTCGACCTGCCGACCTGGTGCGGCGTCGCGGTGATTGTTCCGGACTTCATTCTGCCGACTTGCGAAGCGCGTCAGGTGCTGCCGGATATATATTCCCGTGCGGACGTGATCTTCAATGTTCAGCGATCGGCGCTATTGATTGCCGCTCTGTCAACGGGAACCCGGGAGGCGTTTCCGACTGCGCTCGAGGATCGTTTGCATCAGCCCTATCGCCAACGTCTCGTACCGGGGCTGGCGGAAATTCTGGCTCTTCGCCTGCCTGGACTGTTGGGGTGCGCCTTGTCCGGAGCCGGGCCGAGCGTGCTGGTGTTCTACGAGCGGGGCCACGATTCCGTTTGCGAGAGCGTCAGCCAGATCTTCGAAGGGCTCGGCCACTCGGCCGAGATTCTGCCCGCGGCGATCGATCAGGCGGGTTATACACTAACTGAGGAGTAGCAAAAGTGAGTACTGTTTACGAATCGCCGCTGCGTTTTTCCGATGGCGCGCATTGCCGGATCGAGATTCCGTCTACTGAGGGACCCCGCGCGCTGGCAGCTGTTCTGGAGGAGGCGACGATCCGCCGTGTTCCGGTTCACCGCACCAGCCAGGGTTCCGGCATTATGCTGCAGACCGATCAGGAGATTCGCGAGATGGTGGCGATCGGCAAGGCAGCCGGCATC
>CAYTVP010000325.1:0-5339 GCA_964441675.1 uncultured Solibacteraceae bacterium
GTGTTCTACTGCAAGTACGCCGGAGCGGCTTCGAATCTGACGATCGATTGTTGGCAGGATGGAACGGAGAGGATTTACAATTCTTCCGGCGATCTCGAAAAGTCGGGCCTGCGCACGATCGTCTCCGCAATTGGTACAGCGCTTTTCTCCAAGGCCCGTCCTGCCGCTGCCATTGGCGACGAAGCTTTACGCGCGTATGCATCCGGCGAGTACACCGAAGCCGTGCGTCTGTCTCCGGACTTCGGGTTGGCTTACACGGATGGCGCCGCACGTGCCGCCGCTCAGAACAACCGCGAACTGGCCGACAAGCTGATCGCGGACGGCCTCTCGCGCGGCGCTGCGATTGGTGAGATTGAGACCAGCCGGCTGCGGCTTCTCTCGGCGAACTTGCATGGGAGCCGTGACGATCGGATCAAGGCTCTCGAGCGGCTCACCGCTCTCCTGCCGCTCGACTCCGGCCTGTGGCAGCAATACGCGCAATTGCTGCTGGCCGAGAGAAAGCTGGAGGAGGCTTCCGCAGCTCAGGAAAAGGTGACGTCGCTTGAGCCGGAGAGTGGTCCCGCGTGGAATCTGCTCGGCTATTTCCGTACTTACGCAGGCGATCTTGCAGGCGGAAAACGGGCACTCGAACGATATCTGCAGTTGGCTCCCGAGACGCCGAATCCGCTCGATTCGCTCGGTGAGATTCACTACTATGCCGGTGAGTTCCAGGAAGCCGAAAAGTATTTCCTCGAGTCCATGAATAAGGACGAGCGGTTTTATGACGGCCTGGGTTATTTCAAGGCGGCCTCCGCGCGGCTCCAAATCGGAGATGCCGACCGGGCAGCCGAGCATTTCGAAAAGTTCGCCGAACTGCGGGCAGCGTCCAAGGATTATCTACAGGCTGAGTGGTTGTATCTCGCCGGCGATGCCGCCGGTGCTGAGGAGGCGATGCGGAAGCTGGCCGCCGCGACGGAAGGTGAGCCGCGCTCGCGCGCCTGGGCACAGGTGGCGCTCTGGGCAGCCGAGCGGGGTGACTTCGAGAAGGCTCGGGAAGCCGCGAGCGTCGCGATCCCGGCGGCGCGAACTCCCGGTTCCCGGTTCGGCTCGCAGCTGGCAGCCTTTGTTTCGCAGCCGGGCTCGGCAAGTGCTGACGAGTGGTCAGCGCGCGCTCACAAGCTAGTGCCTGCGAAAGGGCAACATTCGATCCGGCTTAGCTTCGAGCTGGCGGCGCTGCTCGTGCATAAGCTCTATGCCGACGCGGAGATTTCGGCCCGGAAGAATTTCCTACAAGCAAATCCGGCGAATGATTGGGAAGCGCGTCATCTTCTGGCGTGGGCGCTAACGGGGGAAGGAAAAACGGACGAGGCCAAGAAGCTGCTTAGCGCTCATCCGATTCCGCCGCCGCCTTTGGCCTCTCCGATGGAATCGATCCTTTTCCGGAAGGCTCTGGAAATCGCGAGCCCGGAAAAATCAGGCGACGAAAAGAAATAATGCCGGACGGTCGTTTATGCGCGGACCTTTTCCCACGGACGCGGCGGAACGCCTTTATCGCGGTCCTTCACCCTGTCGTAGAGGTGAAGTGAATTGACACTTCCGAGTCCTTCGTTATAAAGGCTCTTCATTCCCAGGCCGTCGCGAAGATCCTCAATGAACCCGTGTAGTTCTTGAAGCTGTTCCGCCGTGGCTGCTTCTTTCCTTCCACCCGGCGTAAGCCAGTACTTCTGATTTCCGGCGTCCACCAGTTCTCCGATCTCATTGCCAATCACAAGACCGACGGGTTCCAGTTGGTACTTGTCGAGGTCTTCCTGGGCGATCACGGCAGCGACGGCGCCGCGCATTGCAACGGCCCGATCGGAAGATTTTTGAGCCGAGCGCACACCCAGGGCGTCCAGTCCCTTGAGGCGCTCGACAAACGACGGAATATGCGGCTTCACGCGGCGAAAGAACATATAGGTCTCTATCGATTATATGTGGCAATGCGATTCTTACGCCGGACACGATCGTCAGTGCGATAGCCTGATTTGGGGCCATGAAGGGTCGAATCGTTTCCTTATGTTCAGTAATTGCAGGCGCCACCTGGCTGGTATTGGCGCAGGCTCCGAATCCGCCTGCGAGCCGGCGAAATCCAGCGCCGCCGAAAGTGACGGTCGAGGAACGGCTGGCCCGGCACCGGAACCTGGGTAAGGCGTTCTACGAGAATCCGACGACGCAGGCCCAGGCTGTGACGGAGTTCGCTAGGGCGATGAAGCTGGCCCCGGATTCTCTGCGAGACCGGCTAAACCATGGCCTGTCGTTGTTGCGGGCGGGGAAGACAGCGGAAGGCATGGCGGAGCTTCAGGCCGTGTCCGCCAAGGATCCGAAGCTGCCGCATCCCTACTTCAACCTTGGCGTCGAGCTGAAGAAGCAGGGTGAGACAGAGAAGGCGCTTGCGCAGTTTCGCGAATTCGTCAAACTCGTCCCGGACGAGGCTATCTCGCGCTACAACCTCGGTGTGCTGCTGAAGGCGTCAGGAGAAACGGACCAAGCCATCGTGGAGTTCGAGCGCGCGGCAAAGCTTGATCCAAATCTTGCGGCGGCCCGGTTCCAATTGTTCAACGCCTATCGTGTGGCCGGTAAGCAGGCGGAAGCCAAGGCGATGCTGGCGGAATTTCAACAGCTGAAAAAGGAACAGGAAGGTTCGGCCACGCCGGAGGATGTCGATTGGAGCGCGTATTCCGAGATTCTGGATCCATTGCCGCCGCCGCTTGCGCCGCGCACCGCCAATGTACGTTATGCCGACGAGATCGTTGCGGAGAAGGCGCCTGGCGTGGTGGTGGCCAATAACCGCGTGCTGCCTCTCAATGCCGCGGCGGGCGACTTCGATAACGATGGTGTCGCCGATCTTGCGGTGGTCGGCGAATCGTCTGTGGAGATTCGCTCGAAGGATAAGACGGTCCATACCATTCCTGGTAAGTACAACGCGGCCGTGTGGCTGGATTATGACCACGACTACGACCTCGACCTTGTGCTGCTCGGCGCGGAATCAAAGTTGTTCCGCAATCAAGGCGAATCCGGGTTTACCGATCGTACGGAAGATTTTCCGTTCGTTGCCGGTGAGGCTGTGGAAGGGTTCGTTTACCGCACAGTTCCGGATACCCGCGGCCTCGACCTCATTGTGCGGTACCAAGGTCGCGGGCCGGTAGTCTATCGAGATCTTCTCGCCGGAAAGTGGCGGGCCGAGGATGCGCAGTCCATACCGGACGCGCCCAAACTTGTAGCTGATTTCGATCGCGATGGCCGCGAGGACTATGCGTATCGTGATTCTGACGGCCGTGTGCACCGGATGTTGAACCGCACAACACCGCGCGAGAACTGGATCCGCATCAAGCCGGTCGGAGTCAAAAATCTGAAACTTCCGCTCTATTCCGAAGTGGAGGTAAAAGCCGGAGCGCTGTACGAAAAGAAAATGTATCGGGGCGAGCCGCTCGTTTTCGGCCTGCGCAATATGACCACGGTTGACACCGTACGGATCACATGGCCGAACGGATTGATCCAGAACGAGCCCAAACAGGCAGCCAACCGCGAATACGAATACAAGGAAGCGCAGCGGCTTTCCGGCTCGTGTCCGATTATCTGGACCTGGGATGGAGAAGGATTCCGCTACATCACGGATGTGCTGGGTGTAGCACCTCTCGGTGCTGCGGCTGGCGATGGTACCTATTTCGACGTCGATCACGACGAATACGTGTTCATTCCCGGCGACGCGCTGAAGGAGCGCGATGGGCACCTGGAAGTTCGAATCACGGAGGAATTGAGTGAAGTCGCCTACCTGGATCGGGTGCAGTTGATTGCGGTCGATCATCCGGATGACGTGGCGATCTATCACAACGACAAATGGAAGAGCCCGCCGTTTCCGGAGTTTCGCTTGTGGGGCGTGCGAAACCGCATTCCTGCCCGATTCGACAAGCACCCGTATGAATTCAAGCGCCGTCTGAATGGTATCGCCGAGATGCACGAGTTGACGCTGTCTTTCCCGGCCTCCACTCCGCGGAAAGCCGCAATGGTGATGTCCGGCTGGGTGGATTGGGCGGACGGCTCGACGTTCCTGGCCGCGGCGCAGGAATCGAAGGCGGGGCTTGTACCGCCGGTCTTGCAGGCGCGGAATGAACGCGGTGAATGGATCACCATCAACGAAGACATGGGGATGCCGGCGGGTAAGCCAAAGTCGATTGTGGTGCCGGTGGAATTTCCTTCGCAGTATCGCGACCTGCGCATCATCACGAATTTGTGCGTCTATTGGGACGACATTTTTCTCTCGCCCGATCTGGCACCGCCCGATGCGGTTCTGACAGAGGTGTCGCCTCGCGCCGCAGATCTCCGTTTTCGCGGATTCTCGCCCAATAAAGTGCATCCGCAGCGCACCGAACCAGAGAGGTTTTTCTACGACGGCGCCTCCCCTACGACGCTGTGGAATCCGACGCCGGGCTGGTATACGCGCTATGGCGAGGTAGAGCCTCTGCTGGCTCGTGCCGACAATCGCTTCGTCGTGATGGGATCAGGCGACGAAGTCCGTCTTCTTTTCAGAGCTAGTGAATTTCCATTATTGAGGACAGGGTGGCGCCGTGATTACTTGTTGCTGGTGGAGGGCTGGGCTAAGGATCGCGATGCAAACACCGCCTACTCGCAAACAGTACAACCACTTCCGTTTCTAGGAATGACCGGTTATCCGTTTCGCGGTAAGGATGAGCGTCATCCCGATGACAAGTATCAGAAGGAATTTAATACGCGTCCCGCGCTGCGGCTAATCCGGCCTCTTAGCGACTGATGAAGACTATCCGGCACCAGTCCGGAAGACCCGAACGAACTGCAGACGATTCACGATCATGAAAGTATTTCTCCTTATCTGTTCGCTGGCGGCGGCCGCAAACGCCGCGGCTCCTCTGAAACCGGTATTCGAAGACGCGACGGCTGAAGCTGGAATCAGCTTCGTACACAACTCCGGCCGGGCATCGCAAAAATGGCTCCCGGAGACAATGGGGTCGGGCGTAGTAGTTCTGGACTTTGACGGCGACGGCTGGCCGGATATTTTCCTCATCAATTCGAAGGACTGGAAGCCGCGCGGCCGCCGCTCTCTTTCGGCCCTCTATCGCAATCAGCAGAACGGCACCTTCCGCGACGTAACGGCCGGCAGCGGACTGGACATCGAGATGTACGCACTCGGCGCGGCAGTGGCCGACTACGACAACGACGGGCGGGAGGATCTATACGTCACCGCGCTCGAAGGCGACAGGCTGTTTCACAACGAAGGCGGCGGAAAGTTTCGCGATGTCACCAAGGCCGCCGGGATCCGAAATGCCGACTTCGGCACATCGGCGGCC
>CAYTVP010000326.1:0-5330 GCA_964441675.1 uncultured Solibacteraceae bacterium
CCGATGTAATCTGAGGAAGCTTCGACACGGCCGACTTCAGCAAGTCGATCGCGACACGCCAATCGCCCGTCTCGCGGTAGGCAACACCAAGCACGGCGGTGCCGGCGATTGTGTCGCTGTGACTCTCTCCGAATTCCTTTTGCCAGCGATCCACGACCGGACGGAGAAGTTTGACGGCATCCTCGCCGCGGCCGGTCTGATATGCGATCTGCCCTAGATAGAATTGCAGTTTCAGTGTCGGAATGCTGGGGACGGACTCGCCTTTCGCACGCGCTGTCCAGATGGGTTCTATCAGCTTCCGGGCGGCATGAAAATCCCCGGCACGGAATTGCTCAATCGCAATGGTCAACGACTCCGCGTCGGTCTGCGCACCGAGGCATGTGCTGGCGAGCATGCACATGAGGACTCGCAAGGGCATATGCAGTTCTCCTCGAAAACCGCCCCCTGAAGTGGAACGGCAGTGAAATCTGCAATCGGTTGCGCAACGCGATGGCTTGTTGTCTAGTACGGGCGAGATGAAGGAAAGTTCCTCGCCACTGAGCGGCTCGAAAAATTCTTTTAGAGACGCTCATGCTACTCTTTCGTCATATAGGTTACCCATGCGTGTCGGACGAGCGGTTGCGGCTCTTTTGGCGGTAACACTACTCGCCGGGGCGTTGTACGCCTTCCAATTCGGCCGCCGCGGCCGTTTCGCCGAGGAGGATCTACCCCCTCCGGCCGATGGCGATGAGAAAACCGAGTTCACTTTTGCCCGCCTGCGTTATCCATCATTCCGTGGCGGATCGGGATACTGGGGTGTGCGCGGGTCGTGGTCCACAGACTACCCGAAGGCGGAACGCCAGTTCGTGCAGGGCGTGCGGCGGCTGACTCGTCTGCACACCCGGTCGATGGAACACGTCGTTGACTTAGAGCCGCACGATTTGGAATCCGAAGAAATTTTCAACTGGCCCTGGATTTATGGCGTGGAAGTGGGCCACTGGGATCTCAGCGACGCACAGGCCGCCAAGCTACGCGAGTATCTGTTGCGCGGCGGGTTCCTGATGGTGGACGATTTTCATGGCTCCATTGAATGGGAGATTTTCCTGGCCAGCATGAGCCGTGTTTTCCCCGATCGTCCCGTGGTCGATCTTCAGCCTAAGGATCATATTTTCCACGTGCTCTACGACATCGATCAGAAAGTTCAGGTGCCAGGTATTGTGATGTTCTACACCGGACGGACGTATGAGCAAGACGGAGTGGAGCCGCGCTGGCGCGGCGTACTGGATGACAAAGGCCGCGTTATGGTTGCCATCTGCCACAACATGGACCTTGGCGATTCCTGGGAGCACGCGGATATGCCGCGTTATCCGGAAGAGTACACCTCTCTCGGATATCGCATTGGAATCAACTACATCCTATACGCTATGACCCATTGAAGGCGCGCAGAAACGCGGTAGCCACTTATGTTTGAATTCCTCTTTCAGTATCCGGCGCGAGTGTTCTCGAAGGGGGATTTTGTCTTCCAGTCGGGACTGCCGGTCTGGCTGTTGGCGGCTGCAATTTTGCTTGGCGGCGCCGGCCTGTTTCTGTTGAATTTCCGCCACCGGGGAGTATCGCGGGTGACACCGCGGCGCCGATGGGCCATCTGGGGATTGCAGACGGCTGTGGTGGCTTTGTTGCTTGTCATTCTATGGCAGCCGGGATTGCGCGTCTCGGAGTTGAAGCCACGGCAGAACGCGGTGGCGGTCGTCATTGACGACTCGCGAAGCATGGCCTTAAAAGAAGACGGCCAATCGCGAACCGACGCGGTGAAGCGGACGCTCGAATCCGGTCTTCTGCAAGGACTTTCCGACAAATACCAGGTGCGGATCTACCGGATCGGCTCCCAGATGTCTCGCATTCCGAATATCGCTCAACTGTCGTCGTCGGAGCCGGCCACGAACCTCGCAGCGTCTTTGAAGCAGGTGATGTCCGAGGCCAGCACCCTTCCGATGGGAGCGATCGTGCTGCTGTCGGACGGCGCCGACAATACGGGCGGCATCGATCTGAATTCGATTACCGAGATCCGCCGGCAGCGTATTCCGATTCACACATTCGGCTACGGGCGGGAGCGTTTTGAGCACGATCTCGAGCTGACGCAGGTGGAGCTGCCGGCGCGTTCCCTGAACGGCGCCCGGCTGGCGGCACAGGTCACTTTTCGCCAGAACGGTTACGAAGGAAAGAAGGCCCGGCTGATTGCCAGAATGGATGGCAATGTTCTGGCAGCGCGGGAGGTGACTCTCAAGGGCGACGGTTCCTCGCAAACCGAAGCTCTGCTGTTCAATCCGGGTACGCCCGGTCCGCGGACGATTGAATTTTCGATCGACGGCCTGGAAGGCGAAGAGAATCGGGCCAACAACGCGATGCGCCGGCTCGTGACCGTAGAATCTGTCAAGCCCCGGGTTCTCTACATAGAAGGCGAGCCCCGCTGGGAGTTTAAGTTTATCCGGCGCGCCCTCGAGGACGATTCTTCGATCGATCTGGTGAGCATGCTGCGCACTACGCAGAACCGGATCTTTCGCCAGGGGATTGCCGATCCGAAAGAATTGGAAGCCGGTTTCCCGGCCAAGCCGGAAGAGCTGTTCGCGTTTCAGGGATTGATCATCGGTGGTGTAGAAGCTAGCTACTTTACTCCTGCTCAGCAGGAAGCCATTAAGCTTTTCGTCGATCGGCGCGGAGGCGGCGTGCTGTTTCTCGGCGGCCGCGCCGGACTATCCGACGGAGGCTACAACTCGTCGCAGTTCGCCGAGATTCTCCCGGTCCAGCTGCCCAATCGGAGAAATACTTTCCATCGGGAGCCGGCCACGGTCCAAATGACGGAAGCGGGCCGCGAGAGCGTCCTCACGCAGATTGAAGATACGCCGGCGAAGAATGCCGAGCGCTGGAAAAAGCTGCCGTATCTGGCGAATTACCAGGAGGTGGGTGCGGCCAAGCCTGGGGCGGTGGTGCTTCTCGAATCGCTGCCGACCAGCAAGGGAAAGTATCCGTTGCTGGCCATTCACAACTTCGGGCGCGGCCGTACCGGCGTGCTCGCAACCGGCGGTACCTGGCGCTGGAAGATGCTGCTCGATCATAATGACCGGACTCAGACGACATTCTGGCAGCAGTTGTTGCGCTGGCTGGTGGCGGATAGCCCGGGCAAAATGTTCTCCTCGACGCCGCGCCAGGTTTTGAGTGACGAAAAGGAAGTGGCGCTGCGGTCGGAATTGCGCGACGCGGCGTACCTTCCGGTGTCCGATGCGATTGTCGAAGCCCACATTGCCGGTCCCGACGGGCAATCGGTCACGGTTCCCCTGCAGTTGGACCCGCTTTCAGAAGGCGTCTATAACGCTTCGTGGACGGCGGAAAAACCCGGTTCGTATCTTGCCGAGATTTCGGCCCGGCGTGGCAAGGAAGAACTGGGCCGGGATCTGTTCAACTTCCGCCGGGAGGAAGGCGTCGCCGAAAATTTCGGTATAGAGCAGAACCGCGAACTGCTGGAGAAATTGTCAGCTGAAACCGGCGGCGCATACTATCGGCCGGCACAAGTGGAAAAACTTTTGAAGGATATTACGTTTTCGGAGGCCGGCCTGACGGTACGCGAAACGCGCGACCTTTGGAGCATGCCGATTGTGTTCCTGATCCTGTTGGTGTTGATTGGCGGCGAATGGCTTCTGCGCCGGCGCTGGGGGGTGGTATGACGACGGTGCTTGCGGTGCTTTCGCTGGCGGTGACGCACTACGTGACAGTGGCGGGGCTGGGGGGCGAACCCGATTACGAACAGCGCTTTCAGGCGCAGGCCGCCGAAATCGAAAAGTTGGTGCGATCGGCCGGACCGGATGCGAAGGTGATCACACTATCCGGTGCGGACGCCACAAAGGCGGCCGTCACAAAGGCGCTTGCCGCTGCCGCCGCAGAAAGCAAGCCCGACGATGCGTTTGTGCTGCTGCTGATCGGACATGGCAGTTTTGACGGGGCCGACTACAAGGCGAACCTGGTAGGGCCCGATATCACGGCGGCGGAGCTGGCTGCGCAGCTCGACAAACTTCCGGCGAAACGGCAGCTTGTCGTCAATATGACGAGTTCTTCCGGAGCCTCGCTGCCGGTACTGCAGAAGCCCAACCGCGTGGTGATCTGCGCCACCAAGAGCGGTACCGAGAGGAACGCAACGGTTTTTGCGCGCTACTGGGTAGAAGCGATGCGCGATCCGGCGGCGGATGCCGATAAAAATGGAGCCATCAGCGCTCTCGAAGCTTTCCGCTACGCCGATCAGAAAACCGTTCAATACTACGAGACGGCGAAGCGCCTGGCCACGGAGCATCCGGTACTCGAAGACACCGGCACCGGCGAGGGAGTGCGCGCCCCGTCGCCCGAGAATGGCAAGGGCCAGGTGGCTGCGCGTTTTGCTCTGCTCCAGATAGGCGATGCGCAGCGCGCGGTTGCTGAGAATCCAGAAAAGGCGGCGCTATTCAAGAAGAAGGAAGAGATCGAAGTCGCCATCGATCAGTTGAAGTATAAGAAAGCCAGCATGCCAGTCGAGGAGTATAAGCGGACGATGCAGACTCTTCTGCTCGATCTGGCGCGCACTCAGGAGGCCATCGATCAGTGAGACTGGCCGCCGCAATTGCTTTGTGCCTGCCTGCCGCGCTAAACGCGCAGCAGGATTGTTGGGAGCATAAGCGATTTGCGCGAACCAATCAGGCGGTAGCGTGCTTCACCAAGCTGGCAGCCTCGCAGGATCCCGCTAAGCGCGGTGAAGGACTGTGGGGCCTCGAAAAGTATCAGGAAGCCGTTTATCAGTTCCAGGCGGCGATCAAGGCCAGGCCCAAGGATGTGAACCTGCGGGTCCGGCTCGGTGAATTGTTCCTGGAACGCTACCAGCCCAAGGACGCGGCGGATCTATTCGGCGAAGCACTTGAGATCGACGAGAAAAATGCGCCCGCGCTTCTCGGAATTGCGCGGATGATGGGCGAGCGATGGGACAAGCGGGCGGTCGACATGGCTCAGCAGGCTGCCGACGCGGATCCGAAGTCCGCGGCGCCGTACGAGCTTCTCGCCAGGCTTGCTGCCGAGGACAACGATTTTCCAAAAGCAGTTGAGCATGCCGGGAAGGCACTTTCGCTTTCGCCGGGAGCGCTGGATGCGATGGCCGTTCAGGGCGCGATCGATCTGCTCGAAGATCGTCCCGACACTCCCTGGTTCAAGAAAGCACTGGCGATCAATCCGGCTTATGGGGAAGGCTACAACATTGCCGGCGAGTTGATGGTGCTGAACCGTCGCTACCATGACGGTATTGATCTCTTCCGGCAGGCGATCGCGATCCGGCCGAATTT
>CAYTVP010000327.1:0-5329 GCA_964441675.1 uncultured Solibacteraceae bacterium
CAACATTGCCTGGCACCGGACTCTTGACGAACCGGCCCGATGGCATCAAATGATACGCGCTGCTGGCATCCGAAAGAGTGCTTACTTTCCGGTCGCCGGCAACCCCCTCAACGCGAAACAGGCTCGGCGCCCGGTAGCTGGTGCGGACCCTCGACTCGGATTTACTCGCGGGCGCGTTGCCGGTACGTGTTTCATGAATGGACGTGATTAGTGCCTGATAGGATTCGAGCGACTGATAGAGATGCTCCGTCTTTCGAAAGATGTCCAGTGCATCCTGGCCATACAGAATGCTCGAGCAGACGACGACGGTGCAGAACCTTGTCACGCCAGGAAGGCCGCCCGGCTATGCCAGGCGGACCTTTTCCCATTTTCGCCCTTTGGCAGACCGCAGCACGGCTTCGCAGACACGGTCCGTTGCCAGCGCATCGCGGAAAGTCGGCGCTGCCGGCTTGCCTTCCTCCAGGCCTTTCAGGAAATCCGCTACCTGATGAATGAAGCTGTGTTCATAGCCTATCTGCAGACCCGGTACCCACCAGTTTTTCTGATACGGGTGATCGCTATCGCTGACATGGATTGAGCGCCATCCGCGCGTGATGCTCTCATCACGGTGATCGAAGTATTGGAGCCGGTGCAGGTCGTGCAGGTCCCAGAAGATCGAGGCATGCTCGCCATTCATTTCGAGCGTGTAAAGGGCCTTGTGTCCACGCGCGTAACGAGTGGCTTCAAAAGTCGCCAGCGAGCCGTTCTTGAACCGAGCCAGGAATAGGCTGGCATCGTCGATTCCAACCTTCTGCACTTTACCGGTAAGGGTATGCTTTCGCTCTTTCACGAACGTTTCCGTTACGGCCGAAACTTCCGTGATCGGTCCATTCAGCCACATCGCCGTATCGATGCAATGCGCGAGGAGATCGCCGGTGACACCACTGCCGGCCACCTTCGCATCGAGGCGCCATAGCGCCGCTCCTCCTTGTGGCAGATCGGCCGCAATCGTCCAATCCTGGAGGAACTTGGCGCGGTAGTGGAATATCCGGCCGAAGCGGCCATCATCGACCAACTGTTTTGCCAGTGTCACTGCTGGAATTCGCCGGTAGTTGTACCAGACCATATTGGCGACACCGGCCTTCTCGACGGCCTTCGTCATGCGTTCGGATTCGCGAGGATTGCGTCCCAACGGCTTCTCACAGAGAACCATCTTGCCGGCTTGAGCGGCAGCGACGGCGATCTCGGCATGTGTATCGTTCGGGCTGGCGATATCGATGAGGTCGATATCTTCGCGCCGGACAAATTTTTTCCAATCTGTCCCGGCGCCTTCATAACCCCACCGCATGGCAAACGAGCGAGCCTTCTCGGCATCACGTGCGCAGACCGCCTTGCGTACGATTTCGTAGGGTCCCGGAAAAAAATGTCCCACCTTCGCGAACGCATTCGAATGGGCGCGGCCCATGAATCCATATCCGACTAAGCCGACGTTGATCTTCTTCATGCCTGCCACCCATGTGCTTCGCGCACCGCGATCATGGTCGCGAGAATGCTGTTCCAGGTTTCCGGTTTTCGCATTGTCTCGTTTGAGAACATACAACCATCCCAGCAAATATGACGGGTCGCCTTTGTGAGCGCTCCGGATTCGTCGCGTAGCCAGTATCCAGCGTGCCGAACGATATCGAGTTTTCCATTGGGATCGTCGGGCAAGCAATGGTGGCCTGTCTTGTCGTGTGAGCCCGATCCCTTTACCGTGGCGTCGTTTTGAGCAACATGGAAATCAATGGTCCACGGCCGCAATTCCGCCGTCATCTTACGCAATGCATCGTCCAGCGCAGTCGTGTCCGCCCAGTCGAATTTCTCCGGCAGCAGCTTGTCTTCCGGCGCGTTGTATCCCATGGTGTAGAGCAGAGTGTGGGCCATGTCCGCCTGAAAGCCCAATGTTTCCGGCTGATCTACACGTTTCAGAAGATCCACCATTTTGCGCCAGCTGTGCATACCGCCCCAACAAATTTCTCCTTCCGCAGCCAGTCGCTCGTCATGATCCTTTGCGATGCGTACGGCTTCCTTGAAGGTTTGTACGATCAAACTTTGGGAGCGGTCCGGATTCTTGCTCCAGTCTTCGGGGCTTGTCGCGGAGTCAATGCGGACCACGCCGTAAGGCCTGACCTTTAACTCGCGGAGTTTTCGGGCAATCTCGCAAGCCTTTTTCACCTGCTTTAGAAAGTTGGCCCGTTCGTGATCCGAGCCCATCGCGGATCCGCCGCCGGTGGGACCCCAAACCGGGGCAACTACGGAGCCGATCACAAACCCCTTTGAGGAAATCTTCTCCGCCAGGGCTTTGATGTCGTCACCGGTCGAATCGATGTTGACGTGGGGGTCAAACAGGAACAGGTCAACGCCATCGAATTTGACTCCGTTAACTTCCGCCGCGGCGCTGAGATCAAGCATTTCATCCAGCCCGATCGGCGGTTCGGAATCCGGGGCTCCCTTGCCGACAAGGCCGGGCCACATCGCGTTATGTATCTTCGGAAAGTTGTTGGGCATCTACGGGGACCAGAGATACCACAACCTTCGGCTCCCGTTCACGCCAGAAATTTGATACAGACAGGAAAGGAGATGCGCGTGGTCTGCCCGTTAGGCGTAAGCTTCCCGGTGGACTTGTCGATTTCGAAGACGACGAGGCTCGCCGAATTCTGATTGGCAGCGATCAGCCAGTTGCCATCAGGAGTCAGCCGGAAGTTTCGCGGGACCTTGCCTTGCGTCGAAACATGATCGACCGTTTTCAGGCCACCGCTCTTGCTATCAAAATCGAAAATCGTGATGCTGTCATGCCCGCGATTAGCCGCATACACAAATCGTCCCCCGGGGTGAACCAGAACTTCTGAACAGTCATTCTGACTCTTGAAGTCATCGGGCAGAGTCGAGTGCGTGGCGATCTCCTGGAGAACGCCTTTTCCCTCATCCCACCGGAAAGCGGTTACCGACGATCCCATCTCGTTCAGGCCGAAGGCATAGCGGTAGGTGGGATGAAATGCGAAATGGCGTGGTCCGGAACCACCTCGGACCTTTGCCGCGCTGTGCCGCTGCAGCTTTCCCTCTGCGCTATCGAGCGCATAGACGATGTACTCATCCGTGCCGAGGTCCGCGACCACGGCGAAGCGATTGTTTTTCGACAGGTTGACGGAGTGAGCATGCGGGCTCTTTTGCCGTCGTTCATTCTGGCTGGAACCTTGATGCTGAACGAGCGCCGTCTGCTCGCCGAGCGATCCATCCTCCTTCACACGGATGACGGCGGTGCTGCCGGCGCCGTAGTTGACAACAATCAGATTCTTTTTCGTCACATCCACGACGAGATGACACGGAGACGAACCTCCCGATGGCGCCGAGTTGATGAAGCTAAGTTTTCCTGAGGCGCGATCAATTGCAAATGCGCTGACGGTTCCTTCCTTGCCTTCTCCGCATGCATAGAGAACACGGCGATCCGGGTGCAACACCAGGAAGGACGGATTCGGAGTTTCAACGGCAAGCTGCGGAGCGCTCATTTTGCCGGATGCTGGGTTGAATCGGAGCGAGTAGATCCCCTTGCTGTCATCGCGAGTATAGGTGCCGATGAATGTAAGCAGTTCGCGCGATCCTCGGGACTGGGCAAGGAGCGTTGTGGCAGGAAAAGCTGCCATGAAAACGCGACGGGATTGGTTTGCCATCGCCCTGTAGTTTGACACGGTTGGGCGGAGTCTGGTTCAATGAAACCGCAGCATCAAAAATTCCTCGGTAGCTCAACGGTAGAGCATTCGGCTGTTAACCGAAGGGTTGTAGGTTCGAATCCTACCCGAGGAGCCAATCCAAACTCTGTCCGGACCGGACACATAGGAGCAGATCGTGGACGGCTCCGTGATCGCGAGACGAATCCCACGAGCGCGCCTCTCGGAGACGTGGCGAGCGACCCGCGATTTTCCTGAGCGGTGCACGATTCTCCGACGTCTTGCTGGCTCATTTAAAGGGCCGCGTTTTCGAGCGCGAACGACATCTTGAGCTACGACTTGCAAGTGTGGACGACGCTGCCGCCGGAGCTTCCCTCAGGTCTTCCGGATGGCGCTTTGGCAGGAACGGCGCGACGTCTGGGTCCGGTCGCAGTCGAACTGGCAGCTAGTTGTGGGTCCTCTGCATCGGGTGGAACCCGAGGACGTTCCAGAAGCGGCGCGCCACTTGCTCCCGGGCATCGGCCACATGGTCGAGTTGAATCTCGAACCGGCGGCCGCATCGCCACAGTTGCCGCAGAGCGTTGGGCCAGCCGCCCTGTTCGAGGACGGATGCTTCAAACGTCAACGTAAGGCGGTGACACCGCCAACCAGCCGGAGATTTTCCGACGCCAATTGACAGGTTGACGTTCAGTACCGGCCGTTTCGGATACCAGACCGCGAAGCCCAGGTTTCCTGGCATCAGATATTCCTCCGCCAGAAAATCGATTAAGTGCTGACGTCCGGTTTCGCTGTATCGGAACGAAGGCGGTTCGTACAGTCCATAACGAACGGGCAGCGCCTCGTGGACACTTCGCTCGAAGCAGTCGACAACTCGGTCAAGACCTTCTCGCGAGGCGAATTGGGCGTCCGCAGAGAACTATGACAGTGGGAGCGCGGTTAGACTGGCGCCGCGAGTTGTGGCAACGTACCGCCGCACTCCCGTCGGCATCGTGACTGTATCAGCCTGGAGATCCACGACCACGCCGTGACCTCCCTTGGCCTATGCCGATGTTCGAATACTGCGCCGCTATCGCCCCGGAGGCGGCACGCTAGACGAACTGCTGGATGCTGAGCATCATCCTGTGTGCGGTCCATTCTGGGCAGGAATACCGCGAGACGGAGCAAGCGCCGTCGCTCTCGGGCAACCGTACCTTTCCCTGTGGCCGGTGTTCGATGCGGCCGCGGAGCACGAGAGCAACATCGGGTTCATTACGCAGCCATCCTGGATGGATCCGGAGAGTGTCTTCATTCGTGTCGGTCGCGTTCCTGAACGGCTGGCACAACAGTCACACGGGTACGATGGTTTAGGCCCCAACCAGAATCGCGCCTATCCGAGTGAATGGCCCTTTTCCCCAGAATGAGGAGGCGCGTTCAGTGGCGACCGAAACGAGCCAATTGTCTATCTCCAGCAGTCCGGCTACGGATTGCGGTCAAGCTCCGGATTCTTCTTCGCCCAAGCGAGATACTCCGCAACCGTGTAGAAGGTCTGACGCTTGTACAAGCGCCCACCGTCCTCGACCGGATGCGTCCAGTTGTGCGACCAACCGTCGCCAGTGCGCTCCATCCACGCCCCGAGCTGACGATCCATCTCCGCCTCCAGACTCTTC
>CAYTVP010000328.1:0-5321 GCA_964441675.1 uncultured Solibacteraceae bacterium
GTGGCCGATGGCGACCACTTGGTGGCCGTCCTCGGCCACCATGAAGAGCGTGACTCCTTCGCGGTACTCGTAGTGGCCCTCCAACTCGCCCAGGGGCGGCGGCGTTGCCGCCAGAGCCGACGCCGCGGAAAGCAGCGCCGTGAGCAGGACGCCAGCGCACCCGCGGAGGACACGGACAGACGAGGGCATGCCCCCCATCGGATAGCGCCTTCCGCGCCAGCGTCCCTCTGGTGGGCGCGACCGTGGTCGCCCGATGATGTGCAATCCGTGTGACGCAGTACACCCTAGAGCGTTCGCGTCACCTTCGTCAGCGCTTTGGGACGATCGGGATCCAGCCCTTTCTCAGTGGCCAGGTACGCTGCCAGCAATTGCGCTGGAACGATGTAGGGAATCGGCGTGAACAGTTCCTCGATGCGAAACGGCAGTTGGATGCCCCTTGCGGCCTTGACGCCGGACAGGTCGGAAATTACGAACGTCTCGGCACCCAATCCTTCCATTTTCTGCACCGCTTCCGCCAGCGGATTCTGGGTGACACCGGAAGGCGCAAAGACGAAACTGGGAAACGAGCTTTCCACCATGGCGATGGGACCGTGCAGAAAATCGGCGCTCGAAAAGCGCTCAGCTACTACACCGCAGGTTTCCATCAGCTTGAGCGCCATCTCGAATGCGTTTGCATAGTTCAATCCACGGCCGACGACAACGCACTGTTCCATGAACCGGTATCGCGCCGCCGTGTGCCGCACCACGTCCTCGACTGCGAGAGCGCTGGAACACTGCTCCGGGAGGGTGCGCAGGCGATCGATCTCGATCGGGGCTCCGAGGGCGTGCGCGATGAGGTACATGGCCAACAACTGCCCCGTATAGGTTTTGGTGGCGGCTACGCTTTCCTCTTTGCCGGACCGCACCAGCACCAGGTGGTCCGCCATCGCCGCCATGGCGGAGGATTCGTTGTTTGTCACCGCAACGATCGGGATGCCCTGCTGCTTCGCCGACTCGAGCACCACATTCACGTCTGTTGACTCGCCCGACTGCGAGACACCGATCACCAGCGCATCCTCCAGCTTCAGGCGCGCCCGATACAACGTGTGCACGCTCGGCGCGGCCAAAGAGACGGGGATTCCCGTGTAAATCTCGAACAGATAACGGCCGAATTGCGCGGCGTTGTCGGAAGTTCCTCGCGCCGCAAGGACGATCAGCTTCGGAGGTCTTTGGTTCAGGTGCCGCTTCAATTCCGACACGGACGGGAGCACATCCCGAAGCATGCGTTCGAGTGCTGCAGGCTGCTCCCGGATCTCGCTGAGCATTAAAGACACCAATCCATCTTGGCATGCGACACTGAACAGGAAATCTCGTGATTCATTTTGAGTTGGAAAACGACAAAAGCCTTTTCGCCGAAACGCTGGAGTTTGCCAAAGGCCAAGTGAAAAAGTTGATAGAAGCCGATCCGGGCTTTTATCCGATGTACACCGATGGCGGCAAATGGCGGCACGATAAGCCGGCCTGGACCCATTGGTGCGACGGCTTTTTCCCGGGCATGATGTGGATTTTCGAGAAGCGTTCAGACGGCGCGGAGGCGGCGTACTGGCTGGAGAAGGCGATTTCCTACTCGAAGCCTCTTGAGCCGCGGAAACTGGACCGCGAGGTGCACGATCTCGGGTTTATTTTCTTTTCCACTTATCACCGCTGGTTCCGGAAAACGAGAGATGCCGCGCTCAACGAAGTCCTGATCCAGGCCGGCCGCACGATGAGTTTGCGTTTCAAGGAAAAGGGCCGATACCTGCGGAGCTTCGTCGCGGATGAAAGCTTGTTCATCGACATCATGATGAATGTCGGGATTATCTTTTACGCGGCCCAGGAAACCAACGATCGCACCTTGTTCGAGATCGCGATGCGTCACACCCTGACCACGCGCAAATATCTGGTCCGTGGCGATGGTTCTACGGCACACGAAGGCATTTTCGACACAAACTCCGGCGAATTCCTCAAGCAGACCACTCATCAGGGATATCGCGGCGACTCTTGCTGGTCTCGCGGGCTCGCCTGGGCATTATACGGATTCGGAACCTGCTATGAATACAGCCGGGACCCGCGGTTTCTCGAAACCGCGGAAGCCTGCGCGGACTACTACATTACCTACACTCCTGCTGACGGTGTTCCGCCATGGGATTACAATGCACCGATCGAAGGCCGGAATTCAAACGGGCCGAATCTTTCCCGCCGGCAGGTGGATACATCGGCCGCGGCCATCACCGCCGCCGGGTTGTTCCGTCTGTGCCGTCTGATCCAGGATCCGGTGAAGGGGCATTTCTACTGGTCGACCGCGTACAAGATCCTGCGCACGCTTTCATCGGAATACACCGCGGCGAACGACCCGAACTGGGAAGGCGTTTTGAAGGGTGGCGTTTATCACATCCATAAAGGCTTGGGTGTGAATGAAAGCGTGATGTGGGGCGAATATTTCTTTATCGAAGCCCTTGAGCAGTCACTGCGTCCGATTGCCGGGTAAGGACGTTTCCCGCGGCGAGAGCCAGCAGGTAGCACAATGCGCCGATCAGCAGGGTTGAAAGCAGGCCGGCGTAGACCGCGAAAAACATCGCCGCCGCCGAACCAAGCACGCTTGCCGCGGCGTTTAAGGACCACGCCCAGCGCACCGCTTCCGGATTGCTGACTTCAAGCAACCGTAGTCCACGCGGGAACGGCATTCCCATCAGGAACGCAGCCGGGGCGATCAGCAACGCTGATGCGATACAACGCGCGGCCAGCGGCCAGCCCACGCCGATGCTTGCCACCCATGGCTGAGCGATCGCGAGTACCGCCACCAGCGCCGCGATCAGGATCAATACTCCGTTACCGGCTCTACGGCTGGCATAACTGCCCAATCCGGAGGCCACCAGCATCGAGAACACGATCACAGTCAGCGCATACGTCGGATGGCCGAGAAAGAGCACAAACTTCTGGATCAGAGCTACCTCGATCAGGATGTAGCCCATGCCGATAAACAGAAAGTAAAGAAGACTCAGGCGGGATTCGCGGTCGCGGGGGATGCGCGCTCCCAATAGCAATGGTGGAAGCAGCAGGATCAGCGCTGTTGCGGCGATGCTGACAGCAAGCAGGCTGAACAGCAGCGGCACTGCGCGATTGATCTTATAATCGGCCGATTCTCGCGACGTGGTCGTGAAGAAGTTCCAGAGATCGCGCGGCTGCACGGTATAGAAGAAAAACGGCTGGTTATCCGATACCGGCGCGACGTTGTAAGTGTAGTTGTTGTAAAACTGCTGCGGGTCTTTGGTGAGCAGCAACTCGGAAAACGGGGTTCGGTCTGCCGTTCCGGGAACGTAGATGGTTTCCATCTTTGCGCGAGCGATTGCTTCGCGAACGGTTGCGATATCGCTTCCGGGTAGCGGCTTGCGGCTGATGATGACGGTGTCGAGCGCGCCCCAGCCCTGAACACTGCCTCGTCTCGCAACGACGACATGGCGGCTTGGCTCATATTCGCCCAACCGCGCCAAAGCCTCGCGCGCCAGCGACAGAAGCCGCAAGGACTCGCGCGGAGGATCAAACCCCCAACGAGTGAAGGTCAACAGCCCGTCGGGCGTCAGGTGGCTTAGATAATCGTAGAACGCTTCCGTGGTGTAGAGATTGTTCTCTGAGAGGGTAAACGCGCCGGCGGCTGTAGAAGCCCACGTGTCGACCAACGTTGCCTGGAGAACCTGATACTTCTGGTCCGAACGCCTGACGAAGCTGCGGCCGTCTTCGACCACGATGTCGACTTCCGGGCGCAGATAAAGAGAATTCGAAAGATGCGGAAACCGTTCGCGCATGATCGTGTTGGCAATGATCGGATTGATTTCGACGCCCGTGATATCGGTTGACCCGGAAGCGAGCGCCCGGGAGACATCCCAGCCGCCGCCCGGCCCGATGATCAATGTCTTCGCGGCGGGGCGCATTACATAGGGCAATCCGGGGCCGTCATAGAGGAGGTCGTTTCGGTCCGCCGGCGACAGATTGTCAAACCGGAAGTTAGGAATGCCTGTGGCCGCGTCGGCGTCGATGACAATTTCCTTGCGATCGGAGCCCGGCTCGGTTCTGAGGGCGATGCGGGAGAAACTGTTCCATTTGACGAAGTCTTCCTGCGCCAGCGTCTGCCCTTTGGCATAGCGGACATCGATGACGCGCCAGCGCGCGTTGACGACCAAAGAGGCCATCAATAACAGACCCAAGGCGACGCCCGCGGCGCGGCCAGTCGGCAGGCGGCCAAGCGAAAACCATACCGCCGAAGACGCTGCAAACAACATTGCGACAACGATCACCGTGTTCGGCGCTTCGAATGTGTTCAGCATGGGAAGCAGCGCGAGACACCCTCCGGCCGCCCCCAGCAGATCGTAGAAGTAGACGCGGTCGACGCGCTCGATCGTCTCAGCTATAACAAGTGAAATAATTGTTCCGGCGAAAAAAAACGGAAGAGCGCTGGCTATATAAACCGCTGCCAGGGTCCAACTCGTCAGTTCGCCTTCGCGGGTGAGCAGAAAAATCAGCGCTCCCAGCACTACGAATGCATTCGCGGCTGACAGCCATCCGAGCTTCGCAAATAAGCTTTCCCGCCATCCGGCGACAACATAGGAAAATACACCGCCGGCACCCAGACCAAATAGCGCAATCGAAATAGCCAGGAACGCGAAGTGATAGTAGAAGATGACCGAGAAGATGCGGGTCAGCGACAGTTCAAGGAGCAGTGTCGCCAGCGTAGTAAGCGCAACGCCGATATAAACCAGCGTCCAGCTGAAAGGCTTAGCGTGCGCTGCTGGAGCGGTCGAGATACGGGACAAATCACAATGGTAGCGGAGCAGGCGTTACATCATCGCCGCGGGCGGCGCGGGTTCGTCAGGCCTGCCGGCATTGGCGAGCGGCACCCGGATCAAAACGAACGCAATCATTGCCAGGGCAACCAGCCCGGCGGCGAACGACGGCTCGGCGAACAGACGCGGCAACTGGATCTCGCGCCAGGCAAAGAAAGCCGTCACCAGTCCTGTCAGCGCTTCGCCGGCGATCATTCCGGAAGCCGCCAGGATCCCGATGTTTTCGACGCGAGCGCGCTGTGCTTCGTTCAAGCCGCGGCGCGCGGCAAAAGAATCCGTTACCCATCGGATGAGTCCGCCGACAAAAATTGCTGAAACCGTGCCAAAGGGAAGATACATTCCAATAGCCACCAGCATCGGACTTCGAACCTGCACGAGGATCAGCATGAGGCCGAAGGCCATTCCAAACAACACCAGGCCCCAGGGCATATCTCCGCCGACGATGCCTTGCGCGAGCGACGCCAT
>CAYTVP010000329.1:0-5283 GCA_964441675.1 uncultured Solibacteraceae bacterium
TAACGATGAAGCTGTTCCATCCTGCGCCCCGGCCAGCCGCATTGATTACGAAGCTGTCGCGGCCCTCAACGATTGGAGCAGCAGGACCGATCCTGTAACGATCAAACCCGCATAAACATACACCGTAAATCTGTGGGGCTGCAGGCGCCTGCTGATGACGTGGCCAAACACAGTAGCCAGAATGACAGCAGGCAGGGAGATGACAAAAAAATGGCTCACTGCCGGAGTCCACAATCCGGCAACCCAGTATCCGCCCATTCCCGCCACACTGGCAGGTAGAAAATAGGCTTGCAGCGTTGCACGGAACTCGTCAGGCCGCCAGTTGCGTAACGATCCGTAGATCGCCAGCGGCGGGCCATTCATACCATACGCTCCACCCAACACACCGGCATGGAATCCGAAGAGCCAAGCCAACCGATCATTCTTCAGCGCATATTGCCGCCGCCTCAGAAATGGATGAACGGAAAAGGTAATAATCAGCACCGCCAGAATGGATTTCACCAGCGCTTCCGGAAGCGTTGTCAGTAAATACAGGCCAAACGGAATACCGAAAAATGTGGATACGATCAGCCAGGCAGCGCTTTTAAACTGCACTCTGCGCCAGTCCCTCGCCAGGATGAGGATCGCAATGGCAATCGACACCAGTACAGCGATAGGTGCCGCCTGCTGGACAGGCATCACTAGCGCGAGCAGCGGCACCGCAACCAACGCTTCGCCAAATCCAAGGATGGCGCGGATCAGTGTTGCCCCAAACAGGATAACGATGACCCCAAGCGTGACTTTATCCATCGCTATACGGTTCGTCGTCTTGCATTGGTTTCTACCACCATAGCGGCTTCATACGCCGACGCTATGATGAATCATGAAACTCGCTACCGGAGTTTTGTTTGCCGCAATTGCCATTGCACAAACGGCCGATTACACGGCCCGGATAAAAGAGTTTACGACGGATCCCTCCTTCCTGACTGACCTTGTCGACCATCTGCCGGCATCTCCAAAAGTTCCGTCCCCCGACAAGATTCTCGGCTTCATTCCCGGCGAGCCCGACCGGCTGGCGAAGGTTGCGGAGATGCACAATTACTATCGCGAGTTGGAGAAAGCCTCGCCGCGGGTAAAGACCTGGACTGCTGGAATGAGCGAGGAAGGCCGCGAGACACTGCTGGTGGCTGTCTCGAGCGAAAAGAACATGGCGCGGCTTGCGCGATTGAAAGAGATCACCGCAAGATTGTCCGACCCGCGGAAGATCAACGACGAAGAGGCAAAGAAACTCATTGCTGAAGGTGTGCCGGTCTATTGGGCCACCGGCTCCATTCATTCTCCGGAGATGGGATCGCCGACCATGCTGATTGAGCTGGCGTACCGGCTTGCCGTCGAAGAGACGCCGTTCATTCAAAACATTCGCGACAACATGGTGGTATTGATTACACCCGCGGTGGAAGTAGATGGCTGGGACCGTCAGGTAGATCTGGTTTCGTGGAAGCGCGAGAACCCAACGCGCGCAGCCCCCAATCTTCTTTATTGGGGCCGTTATGTCGCGCATGACAACAACCGGGATGGCATGGCGCTGTCGTTGAATCTCAGCCGGATCATTGTCAAGCAATTCCTCGATTGGCATCCACAGGTGCTTCACGATCTCCATGAATCAGTGCCGTTCCTCTACACGTCCACCGGCCTTGGTCCCTATAACGCGTGGGTGGATCCGATTGTCATCAACGAGTGGCAGAAGTTGGCGTATCACGAAGTGGAAGAAATGACCAAGCGTGGAGTACCCGGAGTATGGACTCACGGCTTCTATGACGGATGGGCATTGAACTACATGTTCTGGACCGCCAATACGCACAACTCAATCGGGCGTTTTTATGAAACATATGGAAACGGCGGCCCATCCACCCGTGATCGTACAGTTACCGCCTCGGCCACGACGCGAACGTGGTTCCGTCCCAATCCGCCTCTTGAGAAGGTGAAATGGTCGTACCGCAACAACATCAATCTGCAACAGAGTGCGCTGCTGCTCGCGATGAATTACACTGCGCGCCACGGACAGGAATTTCTCGAGAACTTTTATCTCAAGGGGAAGCGCAGCGTGGAGAAGGCCACGCGGGAGGGTCCAGCGGCGTGGGTAATCCCGGCAAACGATCCTCGTCCGGCGCAATGCGCCGAGTTGGTAAACCTGCTGTCGGCGCACGGCGTCGAAACACATCTTCTTGACAAAGACACGGACGTAAAAGGCGTCAAGCTACCCAAATCGAGCTACGTGGTGCGAATGGATCAGCCGTATTCGCGGCTGGTAGACATGCTGCTCGACAGGCAGTTCTACAGCCCAACAGATACCCGGCCCTACGACGACACCGGCTGGAGCTTCGGTCCACTGCGCAATATCCAAACTATTCGTATTGCCGATCCGGCAATTCTGGAGGCTCCTATGACGATCCTGGCCGGCATGGCGCGCTCGAAGGGCGGAGTCACCGGGAATGCGCCGGTCTACCTGATCAATCACAATGCCGACAACATTCTCGCCACTCTCCGCTACCGTCTGAAGAACATTCCAATGAACGCCGCGGAAGCCGGTTTCGAATCGGGTGGGCGGCGTTTCAATGCCGGATCGTTCATCATCCCTGGCGACCGTGAGGTGCGCGAACAACTGGATTACGCTGCTCGCGATCTCGGCATCGAAGTATTTGCCGCCGAGGAAGTGCCCAACGTGCCGTCACATAAGTTGACTGCCGCGCGCGTGGCGCTGGTGCATACCTGGATCAATACGCAAACCGAAGGATGGTTTCGCATCGCGCTCGATAAATCGCAGATCCCGTATAATTACATCTCCGACCAGAAGCTGCGGGAGATTCCCGATCTCCGCGCGCGCTGGGATGTCATCATCTTTGGACCAACACCGGGCACTCCCCAACGTGTCGTCAATGGCATTCCGAAGAATGGGCCCGACCCAATTCCCTGGGAAAAATCCTCACTCACGCCGAGCTTCGGCCTTTCGCCGGATCAAACCGCCGACATACGAGGCGGAATGGGGCTCGAAGGATTGTTGAATGTTCGCAAGTTTGTCGATGCTGGAGGAATCTTTATCTGGATTGGACCAAACGCTTCGATTCCGATTGACTACGGTTTGCTCGACGGCGTGTCGATTGCGTCGACGCGCGAGCTAAACGCCAAAGGCTCCGTACTGAGCGCGTCGTTCGACGATCGGAAAAGCCCGATCGCGTATGGCTACGGCGACAACCTTTCCGTGTACTTCAACCAGGCCCCCGCGTTTCACGTCTCCTCGGTCGCCGGTAGCAGCGCCAACACTGGAAGCGAACGCCGCGAAAGCCGTCCAACAGGACGCGGCGGCGTCGACGATCCGGACGTAATCCAGGCGCGGCCGTATACGGCTCCGCAGCCGCAGCCGCCAGTTCCGCCGCCCGGTGAAGATGCTCCGTTGACTGAGGAGATGCGGGAATCCCTGCGGGCGTACCTGATTCCGGAGGAATTTCGTCCGCGGATCATCATGCGATTCGCCGACGAGAAGAATCTCCTGGTTTCCGGAATGCTGGGCGGGGGCCGCGAGTTGGCTCGCCGGCCGTCGCTCATCGACGTTCCGCGCGGCAAGGGGCATTACCTGCTCTTCGCGAACAATCCCATGTGGCGTCATGAAACGCAAGGCAGCTTTTTCCTGCTATTTAATGCATTTCTCAATGCGGAAAACTTGCACGCCGGAGCGCCCGTGCGCGTCAAACCTGACAGCCAGCAATGACTACGCTTTTGACCTGCGCCTTCTTAGCCGCAGAGATTGTAACCCTGACGAATGGCTTCCAGATCGTGGCTGACCGGCACGAAATTCGCGGCGACCAGATCGCGCTGATCGTCGCCGGAGGCGAAACAGTGCTTCCTCGCGCTGTCATCGCATCTTTTGAGGAGCTCGCGCCGGCGCCAGAACCCGAACTAACCGCCACCTTACAATCGCAAAAATCGTCGCCGCCGGATGAGCCATCTCCCAAAAGTCCGCAGGAGCTGGTGCGGGAGGCAGCCATTCGAAACGGCTTACCGCCGTCGTTCGTAGAGGCAGTAGCCCGCCAGGAGTCCGCCTTCAACCCCGCGGCGGTATCTCACAAGGGCGCCATTGGACTGATGCAGCTTATGCCCGCTACCGCGAAATCGCTCGGCGCCGATCCGCTCGATCCGGAGCAGAACTCGGAAGCCGGGGCGCGGCATCTGCGAGAACTGTTGCTCCAATATCAGGACCATCCCGACCAGGTCCGTCGCGCCCTCGCCGCGTACAACGCAGGTTCCGGGGCCGTCAAGAAGTATAACGGCGTGCCACCCTATCGCGAGACGCAGAATTACGTGGAACGCGTTCTTGGGAACTATCGCAAATCAACCGCGGCCACCCAAAAACGATAAAACCCGGGCAATCACTCGATGACCCGCGACCAGAGAAGGGCTTTCGGGTTCTACTACTTCAAACTGACCCACTCGTAATTCGAGTAACCGGTGCCCACTAACATCAGGCCGTTGTCATAGCCAAACATCCCACGGAATTTTGGCGTTTCTGTTGCCTGAAGACTCGAGTAGAGTTCGATCCATTTTGAGCTGCCAGGGCCATACTTGAAAATGACCTGATCCTGTACTTCGGTATCGTTGCCCTTAAGCTTTCGTTGTGCCTGTCCGCTAAGAAAAATCTCCCCATTCGCGGTAAAGCTGAACCCCGTCACGATCGTTGGTAAAGGGTCGGGAAGAGAGATAGGAGCTTCTCCCAGAATTTGGCCGCTGGAAGAGAATCGTAGAAGCCGGCTGCCAGAGATGCTGAATACAAGGATTTCTTTCCCGTTTGATGCAATTGCAACTTTGCGCGCTGGATGCTCATTCTCTGGGGTGTGAATGCTTGACCGTGGAACGAGTGAATAATTCAGCAGACCATCAGGTCCATACACCCGAACAATGTCATGATCGGGTTCGGTGCGCTGGGGTGGAGAGGCTCGGCCAACGGTCCACAAATTACCATTTGCATCGAAACACAGTTTACTTGCCACATAGCTATTCAGTCTGGTCAGTTTTTGAATCGTACCTTTAGAATCCAACCACGCGATAAACGTTCCACCTCCTCCAGATTGGTCGATTGCACTACCGGAAACGGCCACTGTACCTCCGGCTGTCGAAGCCATAGCGTAAATTTTGGTATTAACCGATCCGTCAATATGAAGATTGGTCTCAAAAACGGGAACGCCCTGGTTGTCATGAACAAAAATGGCTGGAGCGCTAGCAGGATGAAAATCGAATCGAAGAAAGAAACCA
>CAYTVP010000330.1:0-5271 GCA_964441675.1 uncultured Solibacteraceae bacterium
ACTTAGAGGAAATCGCCAGAATACGCACCGGCGTCGAGAAGGGCGGCTCCGTAGATATCGGGCGGTTTGAGTGGCTCGCCGAATACGGTTGCGGCAGCATTCCCGAATTCTGCGAAGTTACATTTCCCGGCTTCAACGCTAGGACGTCTATTTCCCAGGAGGGTCAGGTTTCGTTCGATTTTCTGGCGGTGGTCTCCATAGTATATGAGCCGTTTGTTCCCATTCCGGAGCCCGGCACCGCAGGTCTTGTCTTCGCAGCGGTCTTGGTGATTCCTGTCGCCCAAGCGGCTCTTCGCCGGCGCGTCCATTAACATCTCATCATTCCAATTGTTCTCGCCACGTTCTGGCCGGCAACTGATGGGCACATGATGGAATGATGCAAAGTATTCCGGCGAACTCGGCACTGCCATGGGAGATGCTGCGCTCGACCGAGCACTATAGATTGCAGCGACGCGGGCGATACCTGGTGGCCGAATTGCGGAATGATCACCTCGTTCTAAGTACATCGGCTGAAAACGGCGGCCAGCAGCGCGGGCTTCGATATGTGGCCAATCATCAGAGCTGTGAAGCGACGCTGCACATTGCACGACACGAATTCATCAAAAGTCTGGGGCAGGAAAAATATCACGAGGTAGCGTGTCAGGAAGCGGGATTACCTCCGGCAGAAGTGGCGCTGATGGGAACCGCGGCCAATATGAACTATGCGAGCATCGCTACCCGGGAAGACCATGGGCTTGAGGTGACCGCGGTCGTCACCGCGGGCGTACAAGGTAACGCTGCTTGCGCGGGCGATCCCGCCGGATGGCGCGAGGGAGAGGACGGCTGGCAAAAGGTCGGCGGCACGATCAATACAATGCTCTTCATCAACCGCCCTCTTACGGAAGCTGCGCTGGCTCGATCCGTGATTACGATGACGGAGGCGAAGACGGCCGCGCTGCAACGGCTTGCCGTTAGAAGCCTCTATTCGGAGGATCTGGCTACTGGAACGGGAACCGACCAGTTTGTTATCGCGGCGTCAGAAACGAGTGCCAGGAAGCTCACGTCGGCCAGTCCGCACGTCATGTTGGGGGAATTGATCGGCCGCACAGTTCGCGACGCTACACTCGAAGCGCTCCGCTGGCAAAACGGGCTGGAGCCTAGCTACACCCGTGGCATTTTTTCGGCGTTGGGACGCTTTGGTCTTAAGGAGGAGACTTTCTTCGAGGAGATCACCCCGATGCTGTCCGATGCCGATCTGGATTTGATGCGAAAGAACAGCAAATCGGTCTTCTATGAGCCGTTGGTCGCCGCATCTGCGTTCGCTTTTGCCGCAGTCTTAGACCGGATACGCTACGAGACGCTTCCGCGGAGCGCAACAAGAGAAGCGTTGCGGCAACAGGCCGCTTCCGTTGCCGCCAGTTTGTCAACCAGGCCGCACCTTTGGGAAAATTTCAGGCAGCAACTCGTGGAGAAGGAACCTCTGCGCCTGTTCCTGCGCGCACTCGCCCTCGGTTGGTCGGCCAAGTGGCAATCCTAGGCTTTACGCCAAACCCGTGGTTACTCTGTTCCGGCATAGTCTTGGACCTCGTGTTCGGCGATCCGTACTACCCGGCGCATCCTGTCCGGCTGATCGGGCGAACCTTATCCTGGTTTGAAGACAAACTTCGGAAACTCGGTTTGGACGGATATGGCGGTGGAATTCTTCTGTTCGTGCTGCTCTCCACTGTTTGGGTGGGAGGAACAGTCTTTCTGCTTCGCTTGCTTCCCGAAGCCGTAACAATGGCCATTGAGCTATTTCTTATCTACAGCCTTCTCGCCCTACGCGACTTACTGCGCCACGCCGGGGATGTGGAGCGGGCAGCAAGTCGCGGCGACTTACCCGCCGCGCGATCCGCCATCGCAAAGCTTGTTGGGCGGGACACATCGCGAATGGACTTGGCCGCCTGCCGCCGGGCGGCGATCGAAAGCCTGAGTGAAAATCTGACGGACGGCTATATCAGCTGTATTTTCTGGTATGCCCTTGCGGGGTTGCCGGGCCTCGTACTCTTCAAGATCGCCAGCACCATGGATTCGATGGTCGGCTATAAAACACCTCGCCACCTCCGCTTCGGCTGGTGCGGCGCCCGCACCGACGATTTGATGAATTGGATTCCCGCGCGCTTATCGTGGCTGCTCATTGCCGGCGTGGCCTTGCTTGTGCCTCGCTGCTCGGCGCGCAAGAGTTTTCTCGTCGGATGGAGGCAGCACGCAATCGTACCAGGCCCGAACTCCGGTTGGAGCGAAGCGGCAACGGCCGGAGCAATCCAGAGAAGATTGATCGGTCCTATCTGGTCCGATGGCGTCCTGGTAACGGAGATCTGGTTGGGCGATCCGTCCGATCCCCCGGCAGGAGCGGATGGAGATCTTCCACTAGCGGGCCGTTTGGTTACCCTCACTGGAATCACAGCCGCGGCACTTACGTTTCTTGTACTTCTTCGCGCATAGTGCAAGCGATCGCTGCTGTAGTGTGTTCAGCGATCTTGTGTAGCATTAGTCGATTAAGCTCAAGCTACTGGCAGCGACCTGAGGTTTAAGAAAGGCGTGGGATGCAATTGCGGAATCCTGGCGTTATACGAATATTGACTGCGAAGCTGTTAATCGCGGGGGCGTTCACAATAATGGCGGCAGATCGCCAGAAAACGGACAAGATACTGCTGAAGAATGGGGACCAGATTACTTGCGAAATCATCAAGCTGGAACGAAATCAACTCACAATTAAGACCGCCTACTCGAAAGGCTCGTTCATCATCGATTGGCATCAAATAAAGCAGATCGTAAGCGACCAGGGGTTTGTTGTCGAAACCTCCGCGGGTGATTTTGTGTCGGGTTCCTTAAAAACCGATCCTGACGATGAACATAAGATTAACGTGTCCCAAACGCCATTCCCACAACAGGAGATTATTTCGGTAAGGCAAGTGGAGCGCGGGATTCTGAACAGGTCCGCATTAACCATCGACTACGGACTTTCATTCACCAGGTCGAATAGCCAATCTCAGTCCAACCTGGCCGCTACGTATCGCTACTTCTCCGGGGACATCATGCTCAACACCACGATCAATTCACTATATGCAAGCCAACAGAATGCCGCCAATACTTCCAGGCAACAGAGTGATTCCACTTTCTATCGTCGCCTTCATAATCATTCGGAATCGTACGGAATGATTTTTGCCGGATTTCTTTCAAACAACGCGCAGAGCCTTGATCTTCGCGTCACGTCCGGCGCTGGATTGGCCCACCGTTTTCTAAGCTCGAATCGAACGTTGCTCACCGGAGTGGCAGGCCTGGTCTACACGAATGAGAAGTTTTCCCCCACCGGCGAAACGCCGGGCCGATTCTCCAGCATCGAGACAATGATCGGGGGTGAGTACCGGCTGTTCAGCTTTGATTCAACCGAGCTGACATCGACCATCTCGATCTATCCAAGCCTTACGGAAGCGGGACGCGTTCGCGCGAATGGCAACGTTGATCTATATCTCGATCTTGTAGGCGATTTCTACTGGCGCATCGGAGTGTTTAACAACTACGATTCGCGCCCACCGCTGAATACACTTCGTAACGACTTTGGAGTCACAACATCAATAGGATGGAAGTTTTGAAGCGCAAGGAGATTTCGGGAGAACAATACTCCCGCCAGCCACAACCAGAACATGGCGCTTTTTCGCACTCGGAGTGCGGCCGTTTTCGGGATCAATGCTCATCTGGTCGATGTCGAAGTAGACATGTATTCCGGAGGGTCGGCGCGGGATTTCGTCACGGTTGGTATGCCCGACACGGCAGTCCGGGAAAGCCGCGAACGAATCAAATCCGCGCTCATGAATTCCGGCTTTGGTTATCCGAATAAATCCGTCACCATCAACCTGGCGCCGGCGAATGTTCGGAAAGAAGGCGCGGGGTTCGACCTTCCCATGGCGATGGGAATCCTGGGTGCAATGGGCGGCGTTTCCGGCGCTGCGGAATTTCTCTTCGCCGGAGAACTTTCGCTCGATGGCTCTCTGCGCAGCGTTCGCGGTGTTCTCTCAATGGCCGTGTGCGCGAAACAGCAGGGGATCGCCAACGTGCTGGTTCCGGCGGACAACGTAGCAGAAGCCGCGGTAGTGGAAGGCGTGAACGTCTTCGGAGCGCGGTCGCTGGGCGAGGCTGTGGCGATCCTCAACCAGCCGGAGACAGCTACTGTCGCCCGCCCGCAAAGCCCGATTCCGGTGACCGCGGCCGTCGATGCGCTCGACTTTCGAGACGTTAAGGGGCAGACGACGGCAAAGCGGGCGCTCGAAGTTGCTGCCGCGGGGGCGCATAACGTACTTCTTATCGGGCCCCCCGGTTCCGGCAAAACAATGCTCGCACGCCGGATGCCGAGCCTGCTTCCGTCCCTGACGTTTGAGGAATCGCTGGAGACGACTCAAATTCATTCGGTCGCGGGATTGCTTCCGCGCGATGTCGGCCTACTCTCGGCGCGGCCGTTTCGCGCTCCGCATCACTCGGTATCCGATGCCGGCCTGATCGGCGGCGGTTCCGGCACGCCCAGGCCCGGCGAGGTGAGCCTGGCGCATCACGGCGTCCTTTTCCTGGACGAGCTCCCGGAATTTCCACGGAATGTTCTCGAGCAATTGCGGCAGCCGTTAGAAGAGCGCTCGGTCACGCTGGCGCGAGCGACCATCACGCTCAGCTTTCCAGCATCGTTTATGCTTGTAGCGGCGATGAATCCCTGCCCGTGCGGTTTCTTCGGAGACACTACGCGGGAGTGCCGGTGTACGGGAGGCATCATCCAGCGGTACCTGTCGAAAATTTCCGGACCGCTGCTAGACAGGATCGATCTGCACATCGAAGTTCCCGCCGTTCCTTATAAAGAGTTGCGTGGCGGCGAGGCCGGAACCAGTTCGGCCGAAATGCGCGAGCGAGTCGAGAGAGCAAGGGAGATTCAGAACCGGCGGGGAACGGTCAATGCCCAGATTCCCGTCAACCGGTTGAGGAATTTCTGCCGGTTGGACGATGCCGGGGAGCGAACCCTGGAACTGGCGGTTCGCAAGATGGGCTTTTCGGCGCGGGCACATGATCGTATTCTGAAGGTGGCACGAACGATCGCGGACCTGAGCGGCACGGAAAACGTGCAGGCGAAACATGTCGCAGAGGCGGTGGGCTATCGCAGCCTGGACCGCAATTATTGGAGCTAATTAATCTCGCGAAACCGTACGAAATCGCGCTAGACTCTTACGGGACGCTGTTTACAGTCTAGCGCGATTTCGTACGGTTTCGCGA
>CAYTVP010000331.1:0-5261 GCA_964441675.1 uncultured Solibacteraceae bacterium
CCGGGATTCCGGATGCAAAACGCTCGTTCGTGTAAGCGATGCGGCGATAGTGTTCTTCTTTGAACTCGTTTTCCTGACTGTCGGGTGTAGGATCGCGCCGCAGCCAGAAGCCCTCAATAAACTGCTCCCGTTCCTCGTCGGTAGAGAACTTTTTCCAGGAGGACCTCTCCTCATCGGTGATGATGTAGGCGACGTCCTCGTTCAGCCACTTTCGGAACGGAGTCTCCAGTTCCTTGCGGAGCTTTGCCTCGCGCTTTTTCCGCTCCTTTTCGCTCATCGGCTTGGCGATGGTCTCGCGGGAGCCTTCGGAACTTTTCTTCTTGTCCGCGGCGAAAACCGGGACCAAAACAAGGACGGCCGAAACAGCGAGAAACTTCTTACGCATCATAGCTTTCCATAGATCGGAACACACCCTCTCCGAGCTATCTCCCAGTCTACGCCCCGTAACGGGGGGCGTCAACGCAAATTCCAGGCTTTGGCGGCCGCGCTCGAATCTTCCATTCGGGGCAATTCCCACCGGGATCATGAGTTCTCACTTGCTTCATTCACCGCTTTGTTGCAATAACTTAGCCACCAGTCCAGTCCAGCCGGTTTGGTGATTTGCGCCTAGCCCCGAGCCCGTATCGCCGTCGAAATACTCATAGAAAAGAACCAGATCCTTCCAGTTTGGGTCATCCCGATACAGTGGATTCGTCCCGTTAGCTGCCCGTACGCCGTTCTCGTCGCGCAGCAGTAGCCTGCTCAACCGGCAGGACAGTTCCTTGGCCACTTGCTCTAAGGTCAAATGATTCCCGGAGCCGGTAGGAAACTCTACCGTGAAGGAGTCGCCGAAGTAGTGGTGATACTTCTGCAGCGATTCGATCAGCAGAACGTTCAGCGGAAACCAAATCGGACCGCGCCAGTTCGAATTTCCGCCGAACATGCCGCTGGTCGATTCTCCGGGCTCATAGCCCACACGGTATTCCCTGCCGTCGATTTCGCAAGAGAATGGATGGTCTCCGTGGGCCTTGGATAGGGACCGGATGCCGTGCGGCGACAAAAACTCGCGTTCATCCAGCAGCACGGCCAGTACGCGGCGCAGCTGGCTTTCGTTCGCGACCGAGAGGAGACGCCGCGCGCCGGCTCCTTCCTGATGCATGCTGGCGACGTTTGCGGTCAGATCCGGACGGTTCTCGATAAACCAGTTCAGCCGCCGGTGGAAATCCTCCAAATCCGACAGTACCCTCGGCTCCAGCGTTCCCACCGCAAAAAAGGGGATCAAACCAACCATGGAACGCACCTTCAGAGGCAGCCGCTTGTCATGGATTTGCAGGACGTCATAGAAGAATCCGTCCTCTTCGCTCCACATCGAGTGAGTGTTCTTGCCCAGATGGTTCATTGCATGGGCAATGTAGAGAAAGTGTTCCCAGAATTTACTGGCAACATCTTCGTAGGCCGGATCGTCCTGTGCCAATTCGATAGCGATGGCCAGCATATTGAGCGAGAACATTGCCATCCAGCCGGTGCCATCGGCCTGTTCGATCCTGCCTTCGAACGGGAGCTTGGCGCTGCGGTCAAAAACTCCTATGTTGTCGAGGCCCAAAAACCCGCCTTCGAACACGTTGCGCCCCTCGGCGTCTTTGCGGTTCACCCACCAGGTGAAATTGAGAAGAAGTTTGTGGAAAACACGCTGCAAAAAACGCCTGTCTCCGGCGCCGCGGCGCTTCTTTTCGATCTTGTACACGCGCCAGGCAGCCCAGGCATGCACCGGCGGATTGACATCGCTGAAATTCCATTCGTACGCAGGCAACTGACCATTGGGATGCATGTACCACTCGCGCATCATCAGAACGAGTTGATCTTTGGCAAAGTCGGAATCGACCACCGCCAACGCAACACAGTGGAAAGCCAGATCCCATGCCGCGTACCACGGATACTCCCATTTATCCGGCATCGAAATGACATCGGCGTTGTAAAGGTGCGACCAGCCTGAGTTCCGCAACATGCGAGGGCCGTGCGGAGGAGGCGGCTGTGCCGGATCGCCCTTTAGCCAGGTGTTGACGACGTAGTGATAAAACTGCTTCGACCAGAGCAGACCGCCCAGCGCCTGCCGCATCACGTTCTTCGCATCTGCGGAAAGATTCTCCGGGATGATCGAAGCGTAGAACTCATCCGCTTCCTGCTGACGAATGGCGAAAATCTTTCGCAGATCGGCCGGCTCCGTGGAATCTGATAGACGGAGATAAATCTGCTTTTCCTCACCCGGACCAAGCTCGAAAGCGTAGTGGGCCGCGCATTTGGTTCCCCGCTTTTCGGGGTTGATCGCGGGCGCGCCATGAATCACATATTCATGAAAGCCGTCCTTGACGTATTGGCTGGCGTTCGCGGCACCGGTGAGGCGATGGTGATTCGTCTCGTTTTCAGTGAACAGCAGATCTGGGGTGCCTTCGCAGAGAAAATATCGCGAGCCATAGTGGGTGGTTTCGAGGAGAACATCGGTCGTGGAGATTGCCCGAAGCACAGGCCGCTCGCTTCCGAAATCCCAGCACCACGTATTGCGAAACCAGATGGTCGGCAGCAGATGGACCGGCGCAGTATCGGGCCCACGGTTGATTGCGGTAATGCGGATGGCAATATCTTCCGGCGAGGCTTTGGCGTACTCAATTGTGACGTCAAAATACCGGCTTTCGTCAAAGATGCCGGTGTCGGTCAGCTCGAACTCGGGATCGGCCTTTCCTCGACGCCGGGCTTCTTCGTCCAGCCTTGAGTACGGAAAAGCGCGCTGCGGGTACTTGTACAGATAGCGCATGTAGGAATGCGTAGGGGTTGAGTCGAGGTAGTAGTAGCACTCCTTGACATCTTCGCCATGATTTCCTTGGGGGCCGGTGAGACCATACAGCCTTTCTTTCAGGATGGGGTCCACGCCATTCCAGAACGCCAACGCAAAGCAAATGATCTGATGGCGGTCGGAAATCCCGGCAATTCCATCTTCGTTCCACCGGTAGACCCGTGACCGCGCGTGATCATGCGGAAAATAGGCCCAGGCGCTCCCATCCGGACTATAGTCTTCACGGACAGTCCCCCAGGCGCGTTCGCTGAGGTATGGTCCCCACCGGGACCAATAACCAATGCGGCTCCGATTCTCCTCCAGGCGGATATCTTCCTGCGTCAATTTCACAAGCTTATTGTCGCCTCCTGCCGTTCGAAGCGGCCTCAAAGCATCCACCGCAAAAAAGCGGAAGTGGAAATTCCACTTCCGCCAATTTGTTATCGGACCGCTACTTTATCGTTGCTGGCGATCAGGCGACAGCGGTTTTGCGAAATGTATTTCGCAAATCGCGCACGGTGTCGTGTGCCCGGCGGATTTCCGCATATTGACTTTCCACTGTGGCGCGAGCCCCACCAAGATTTTCTTTCTCCAAAGCGTTTCGAAATGTAGACACCGCCGAATCTTCTCCGCGCTCGCATTCTTCGAGAATGGCAAGATCTTCCCGTTTCGCAACTTTCGATTTCAGGTTGATCCAACCTCTGTGAACTGCGCCTGCGACGCTGCCAGATTTTTCCGGTTTCTCACCAGTGCTTGCCACAAAACTTTGCAGTTGGGTGGCGAAACCCCCTCGTTGCGAAGAAAGTTGCGAAAACGTTTGCTTCAGTTCTGTCCGCTCAGCATCCTCGGCCGCAGCCTGGAATCCCAGTTGACCGTCTTTGAGCGTCTCGATCAAGTCATTGATCGCGCTTGTGTCTGTTTCGTTGTTCATCTGTTGCTCATCTCCTCTCGTGCTGTTTGCACCTTGTGCACAGGTTTTCAGTAAGAGGAGAAGCAACCACGGGGCCACTAACGACAGCGAATGTACGTTAGAACACAACCAGCGGGGATTAGCCGCGCTCGGCGGGAGTGTGCTTCTCCCAAAAATAACCAGCACCATTGGCAGCCTGGGAAACCACCATCAGCATGGCCAGCAATCCGGCACCCGCATGACGCGCCTTCCGGTACGGATATTTCACTAAATCGCCGTAAAAGCTGATTGGTTCCAACTCGCGCTTTCCGGAACCCTCAGCCGCGCGAACCTCATGAAACCGGAAAGCGCCCCGGCCGTAATTGAAGTGCTGCCGCCAGAACTTCCCGAGGTCCATATGGTGCGAGTGCAACACGATGGCTTCGGGATCGTAACGAAGAGAATATCCATGCCGCAGCCACCGGTCACACATCTCCCGATCTTCAGCCGCGGCTAATGGGAAATCCGTACTGAACCCATGTAATTCCTGCAGCGCCTGCCGGGGAAAAGCAAGATTATTGCTGGCAAAGAAAGTAGGTGCCGCCTTGCGCTGGTTGTAATACTCGTACAGATAATCGATGAGTAATTGACTGGCGATTGCGTATGGGTTGTCCCGTAGTACGTTGACCACCCTGCCGCCCACTGCAGCGCGAGGCTCTTCGTCGAAGTTCCTTTGTAACTTTTCCAGCCAATCTGCCTCCGGGCAGCAATCGTCGTCAGTGTAGGCGACAAATTCGCCGCTTGCCTCTGCCAGTCCGCGATTGCGGGCGCTTGCCGGGCCCGCATTATTTTGCCGGATCACCTTTAGATCGCATTGAGAGTGGAAAGTCTCCAGGCTCCCGGCAATCTCCTGCGGGCTTCCATCATCGACAACGATTACCTCGAACTCGGTCCTGGGAAAATTCTGCTTGCTCAACGCTGCGACGCACGCAACTATCCGCTCCGGCCGATTGTAAGTTGGTACGACGATCGAAAATTTCTTCATTTGAGTTTCGCGGCACCGCAACAGACAACAAACCGGCTGACCTAAAAATGATCTCATAACGACCGGATTGTTGCCTGGGCTTCGGGTGGGATCTGCGTCATAATCGCAGATAGGTTCTCCGTGTCTTCGCCCGCGCTCGATCTCTCGCTGTTCGATCCACTTGTAAGCCGGTGGTTCTCCAAAAAATTCTCCGGGATAACAGAACCACAACGATCGGGCTGGCCGCAAATCCTGAAAGGAAACGATGTTTTAATCACGGCGCCAACGGGATCGGGCAAAACATTTGCTGCATTCCTGACTTGCCTGGATGCGCTGATCCGGCAGGCGCGGGCTGGAACGCTCCGGGACGAATTGGAAGTAGTGTACGTTTCGCCGCTGCGCGCGCTATCGAACGACATACACCGGAACCTCGAAGTACCGCTGGCGGAGATTGCGGCCCTTGCGCGAGAAGAAGGAATGGACCTGCCGCCGATCCGCATTGCGCTGCGGACCGGGGACACTCCGGCCTGGGAGCGGCAGCG
>CAYTVP010000332.1:0-5258 GCA_964441675.1 uncultured Solibacteraceae bacterium
CGGAGTTGATTTCCGCGCGGCCACTCCAGGAGCTTAATGAACCTCTTTACTGAATTTCCCCTTCCGTCCGTTCTGCAGCAAAATCTTGCGCGGCACGGATTTGTGAACCCAACCGAAGTGCAGACCAAGGCCATCCCAGCCGCATTGACGGGAGCCGATGTAGCCGCCACCGCGCAGACGGGAACCGGCAAGACGCTGGCCTTTTTGTTGCCGGTTCTTCATTCGCTGATGGAATCCCGGCCCGCCGGCGTGGGCGCGGTCATCCTGACGCCGACTCGCGAGCTGGCGATCCAGATTCACGAAGCCTTTCAAAAACTGTCTGGCAGCACGGGAATCCGCGCCGCCGTGGTCGTCGGTGGATTGAACGAAAATTCCCAGTTGCGCGAGATTCGAAGCGGCGCGCATGTTTTGATCGCAACCCCCGGGCGGTTGATCGATTTCCTGACGCGGCGCCTGGTGAAGCTGGCGACCACCCGGATTCTGGTGCTGGATGAAGCCGACCGGATGCTCGACATGGGATTCCTGCCGGCGATCGAGCGCATTGTCAGCGCCCTGCCGGAGGACCGGCAGACTCTGTTTTTCTCCGCGACGATTGAGCGTTCGATCGTTCCGCTGATCGGCAAGTATCTTCGAAATCCGGTTCGTCTGACGATTGGGACGGCGACGAAGGCTTCAGAAAATGTCGATCTGCACTTGTATGAAGTCGAGCACGAAAGAAAAGTGGATCTGCTGCACTCTCTGCTCGGCCGCGATACCGGTTCCTTTCTGGTGTTCGCGCGAACCAAGCGTGGCACGGATCGTCTGGCGAAGCGGCTTTCCCAAAACGGCGTAAAGGCAGTGGGAATTCACGGCGACCGAACCCAAAACCAGCGAAATCAGGCCCTGCGCGGCTTCAAAGACGGCCGGTACCGGGTGCTTGTGGCCACCGACGTCGCCGCACGCGGAATCCACGTTGAAGGAATTGCGCATGTGGTGAACTTCGATCTCCCACAGGCATCGGAAGACTTCATTCATCGCGTGGGACGTACGGGCCGCGCCGGCAATCGAGGTGTCGCCTCCACTTTTGCGATGCCATCGGAACGGGGAGCCCTGCGGATGATGGAGAAGGCGTTGAAAACCAAGCTGATCCGTCAAACCTGGCGCGACGAGGGACGCTCGCTGGAGCCGGTATCCCATATCGTTCCCGTTGTGGCGCAGGCCGAGGCCGCGCGTCCGGCGGAATATGCCCGCAAGTTCCGGCCGTCCTGGAATTCGCGGTCCAAGACCCCACGGTAACGTTTTCGGAACCGGCAAAGTCTTTCCATATAGCAGCTTGGGATAGCACCAAAACTCGGCTACCCTTAAATTAAGAAGTTCTAAGCTTCTCAATGCTAAAAAATGTACCAGCTTTCCGGCGATGCGGGACCATCTTTGGTCTTTTGATCGCGGTAGCTTCCGTGGCGGCGGCACAAGGGTATACTCCGGAACAATCCTCTAAGTTCTTGAAGCAATACTGTCTTGCGTGCCACCAAGGGAAGGCGGCCGTGGGCGGGTTGGACGTTTCGGTGTTGTTAAAACAGCCTGCCTTCGATCAGAAGGTGGATCAATGGACGGCTGTTGCGAATCGGGTTCGTGGAAGCGAGATGCCGCCGAAGGGCGCGCCGATGCCTCCCGATACGGATCGCGAGGAGTTTACCGCTTGGGTGAAGGCGAGTATCAAAGATGCCGCCTGCGCTGCCGGGATCACGCCGGGCCGTTATCCGGCTCGCCGCTTAAACCGCAGCGAATATAGCGCCACGGTTCGCGATCTGCTGAATATCCACTTGGACGTCGGCGCATCGTTACCGGTCGACGGCGCGGGAGGGGAAGGTTTCGACAATGCGGCGGAGACGCTGTTTTTGTCGCCTGTCCATGCCGAGAAGTACCTCGAAGCCGCCAAACTGGCGGTTCAAACGGCACTGGGCGACGATCGAACCCGCGATCAGTTGATCAGCGCGCATCCTGGACCCGGCGTTACGCCGCGCGCCGCGGCGCGGAAGATTTTCAGTTCGATTCTTCCGAGAGCGTTCCGGCATCCGGTGACCGAGGCCGACATCGAGATCTACGTCGATATATTCGATCTCTCCCAAAAAAGGAAAGAAACTTTCGAGCGGTCGATTGGCTATGCCTTGCAGGCTGTCCTCATCTCACCGGATTTTCTGTTCCGGCACGAACCGGTCAATTCTTCGCCGGATCCGCGCCTGGTAGACAATTATTCGTTGGCTAGCCGGCTTTCTTATTTTCTCTGGGGAACGATGCCGGACGGATTGCTTTTCGATCTCGCCGGTCAGGGCAAGCTGAACGATCCGGAAGTCCTCAAGTGGCAGATTGCCCGGATGATGCGGAATCCCAAATCGCTGGCGTTCACAGAACGATTTGTTGACCAATGGCTGGGCACGCGCGAGCTCGGGCGATCGGTACGCCCCGACGCCAAGCTTTTTCCTGAATATGAGGATGAGGAACTTCGATCCGATATCCGTTATCAGCCGATCATGTTCTTTCACGAACTGACGCTCAAGGACCTGTCGCTGTTAAACCTGATCGATTCGGAATTTACCTTCACTACACGCAAGCTGCAGAAGCTGTATGGGTTAAAGGCCACTGAAGATCAGAAACAGACCGGGATGCCGCAACGCTTTCAGCTTCCCGAGGGCAGCGATCGCGGGGGCGTTCTCGGCATGTCGGCAATCCTCGCGGTATCCTCGCACCCCCATCGCACCAGCCCGGTGTTACGCGGAAAGTGGTTGCTGGACGCCCTGCTGGGAACTCCTCCGCCACCTCCTCCGCCCGATGTGCCGGAGTTGAAAACCGAGCAGGGAGCGACGCCGAAGACCCTGCGGGAGATGCTGACTCAGCATCGCGAAAATCCGGTTTGCGCGAGTTGCCATTCGCGGATTGATCCGCTGGGGTTTGCCCTGGAAAATTACGATGTCCTCGGCCGGTGGCGTACGACTGACGCCGGTCAACCGATCGACGCCCAAGGCGAGATGCCCGATGGTACAAGCTTTGATGGACCGAAGGACTTGAAGCGGGCTCTGATGGATCGCAAGGATCTGCTGATCCGGCACCTGACCAGCAAAATGCTGGGCTACGCGTTGGGCCGGGGGTTGACCGTACAGGACTCTTGCACCGTGGATGAGATCGTGACACAACTGGAGAAGGAAAACTATGGTGGCCAGACGCTGATTCGAGCGATCGTTTTCAGCATGCCATTCCGGTATCAGGCAGGCCGGCCTGTAGAAGGCAAGGCCGTTAGCAAGTTAGAACAAAAGACGGAGACGAGTCGATGAAAAACACTGGAACGCCACTTTCCCGCAGGACAATTCTGCGCGGCGCAGGAGTCAGCTTGGCGTTGCCCTGGCTGGAAGCCATGGCGGCGCCCCGTGGG
This sequence comes from uncultured Solibacteraceae bacterium, assembly GCA_964441675.1. GTDB lineage: Bacteria > Acidobacteriota > Terriglobia > Bryobacterales > Bryobacteraceae > JAPKYZ01. The sequence continues at coordinate 3,407 of CAYTVP010000332.1, forward strand.
GTAACCCCTCCCGCACCAGTCCGTATGGCAGTGATGTATATGCCGAACGGCGTCAACGTATCAAAGTGGAATCCCCAGGGTGCCGGCCGTGATTTCCAGCTTTCGCCTACGCTCGAGCCGCTGGCGAATCTAAAGGACGACATCCTGGTCCTCAGCAATCTCTGGAACCAGGCGGCCAAGACCGGCGATGGCCACTACGTCAAAGAGTCCAGCATTCTTACCTGCACGACGATCACCAAGACAATGGGTGTCGAGCTGAACATGAACGGCATTTCGATGGACCAGTTGGCGGCCCAGCGAACCGGCGACCAAACGCCCCTGCCGTCTCTCGAGCTAGGCATCGAGCCTGTGGCCACCGGTGTGGATACCAACGTCGGCTACACGCGCGTTTATGGATGCCACATCGCCTGGAGCAGCCCCACCACTCCGCTGGCACGCGAGATCAATCCGCGTTCGGTCTATGAGCGTCTCTTTAACGCGGCGCAAGGCGGCGGAAGCGGGGCCAAGCAGGATCTACAGCTTCTCGACCGCGTACTGGACCAGGGAAAGAAATTACGTTCGGAGCTGGGTGCGGCCGACCAATCGCGTCTCGATGAATATTTTTCGGTTTTGCGATCGCTGGAGCAGCGGCTGGAGCGTGCGACGAAACCAGGCAAGACTGCGTGGAAGCCGCGTGCATCCTTCCAGACGGTGGCAAAACCCACTGACGATCCGAAGAATCACACCGAGCATTCCCGCCTGATGCTCGATATGATCGCTCTTGCTTTTCAGACCGATACGACCCGCATCTCGACATTCATGTTTGGCAATGCCGTTAGCGGCCAGAATTTCCGCTTCCTCGAAGGCGTCTCGAATTCACACCACGAGATCTCGCACCATGCCAACGATGAGGACAAGCTAAATCAGTATCACCTGATCAGCAAATGGCACGTTGCCCAATACGCTTACCTGCTGGAAAAGCTGCGGAGCATGAAGGAAGGCGACCGGACGGTCCTCGACAATTCGATGGTGCTGTTCGGATCCGCGCTGAGCGACGGTAATAGCCACAATCCGCACAAGCTGCCGATTCTTCTGGGTGGCCGCGGCGGCGGCCGGATCGCCACCGGGCAGCATATTGTCTCAACAGACGATACGCCGCTCGCCAACCTGTACGTTTCGATGCTGGATGCGTTTGGAACGCCCGTAGAGCGCTTCGCCGATAGCACCGGCCCGCTGACCGGAGTATTGGCCAGCTCCTAGAGCATTTTTTTCAGCGTAAACTCAACAGCGCTTTTCTTCCTGGCTTCGGGATCGCTGCGGGTCGACGAGTCGTCGCGTTCCCGGGTCAGTTGGATCGATCCGTCCACCAGCTTGCCGGTATACAGGAACTGCGTCTTCCCGCTGTACCCCTCGGTATTGATGACGAATCGGAGCGTATCGCCTTCGAGCGTCCCTTGGCTGATGGGCAGATCCACCGTGTCGCCGTATAACTTCCCGGTGACGACCGTTCCCTTTTGCTCAAACCGGAAGGTTACATCCTGAATTGTTTTGTTGCGTTGGGGCACCTGGGCGCTCCACGTTCCGCTGATGTCTGCGCCCGCGGCTGCCGTCATTGCAGCCAGCGCCGCCAACAAAATTCGTACTCTCATCCTCACGGGCATCCCCACGGGCATCAATGTAGCACGCTCTCCCTTCTGCCGGGTGATTCGATTACGCAGCGGCCGGAAGCTCGATCTCCACCAGCAATCCCGGGCTGACGTTCTCGGCGCGAACGCGTCCGTGGTGTAGATTGATCGCGCGATAGGCAATTGCCAGGCCAAGGCCCAGACCGCCCGTCGACGAATTCCGCGAGGAGTCTTCGCGGAAGAACGGC
>CAYTVP010000333.1:0-4430 GCA_964441675.1 uncultured Solibacteraceae bacterium
GGGAAATATCGACCGCGAGGAGGATATCGCGCGCCGATTCGATTTTCTGAATTGGCTCCTCTACCCAGACGGGCCTGGCGGCCGCAGCCACCAGCAGGACCCAGGAAAGCGGTGCAAGAACCCGCTGCAGCCAGTTCGTTTTCAGGACCACCGAGCCGGGCGCGGGCTTCCTCCCCGAAGCTTTGGCTAGCTGAGCGAAGAACGGGGATCGAACGCCGGTCTTCTGCTCACGATAGGCAGGCAGAAGCCACCATACCAGCAACGGCAGCGGCAATAGCGCGAATATCCAGGGATACTCAAACGACAACATGATGTTTCCGGATCCATTCGCCGACCAATTGGAAAAGTGTGTCGACCTGCTCGGTGGCGATCTTTTCGGTTCCTTGATATGCGATAACAGGCAGCGCTTGTCCGGGCCCTTTCGAGAATCCGGTGCCGCCATAGCTTTGATCCAGAAATGCCAACCATTGAGATCCGGTTAGGGCAGCCACGCCGGCGCGCGGCGCAATTCTTAGTGCAACCCTCTTAACCAGCTCAGGCAGCTCGCCGGCTGATGAGGTGCGGCGAATGCGCTCCAGTTCCGCTAATGCGTCCCGGCGGTAGCGATTTGCGCGCCAGTGACGGACAAAGCGCAGTAATAGCCAAACCAGGCCAACTGCGACGAGAGCAGCAACAACGTACCATCCTGCCGTCTGCGGAAACCAGCTGACCGGCAGCGGCAACGGGATTTCTTTGAGCTCATCCATGTCCGAGAAGGTGGCGAATCTGGTCGACTGTTTCGTCGCCACTGCTAAGTGAAAGAACACTGATTCCAAGGCTTGCCTTCCAGCCTAGAATCTTGTTTGCACGTTCATCGGCGATTTCCGCGACGTTACGGCGCACTACCTTATTCCCCGTCTCGATCTCCACTTGCAAATTGCCGTCGGAGAGAACAAGATTTCGTGGAGGCGGCATTTTCGAGCGAAGAGGGTCGTAAACCATCACGGCCAGGACATCGTTGTGGGAGGCGATACCTCGCAGCAGCAGCTCGGTCTGCTCGTCCGCGCCGTCAAAATCGCTGATAACCATCACGAGGTGGTTCTGGGTGACGAGTGCGGCAGCCGAACGCAATGCCTGATTGAGCATCATCTGCCGGCCTTCGAGGATTGCGTCCGCGCGGAGCTCCGTGTTCTGCTCCGCCAAGAGGTCGAGGATACGAAGGACCGTGCGCCGGCTCCGGTGTGGGCGAATCTGTTCGATCTCCCGGTCGTTGAACACCACGGCACCGACCCGATCGCCAACACCGATGATCCTCCAGGCTGAAACCGCGGCAGCCTCCGCCGCCGTAACCGATTTCATGTTCAGGCGGCTGCCGAAAAACATGGATTGCCTTTGGTCTACTACTAAGAGCGCCGGCCGGTCGCGCTCCTCCGTATAAACACGAACGTACGGGCGGCGGGTGCGCGCGGTCACTTTCCAGTCAATCGTGCGGATGTCATCGCCCGGTAAATAGGCTCGAAGCTCTTCGAAATTCAGACCTCGACCGCGAAGGCGCGATGTGTGACGGCCTGAAAGAATGCTGTTCGATGGCTGCCGGGGAAGAAATGCGAACCCCTTGGCTTTGAGCGAAAGAGCCATCAGCGATTCAACCGTGGCATATGTGCCTTCAGCCGGCCGGTTTTGCTGGGCATTCGAAGATTCTGCTTTGGACCGCCAGAACGACATCAGGAATCCTAAGCAACAGCGACGAGCTCTACAACCCGATCGATCACCTGGTGAGGAGTGATTCCCTTTGCTCCGGCCTCGTAGCTAAGCACCAACCGGTGCCGCAGACAATCGTGGACCACCGCGCGGACATCCTCAGGGGTCACGTAGTCGCGTTTGTTTAACCATGCCATTGCTCGACTGGTGCGATGCAGCGCAATCGTTCCCCGCGGGCTGGCCCCGAACTCGATCCAGGTGGCAAGCTCGTCCTGATACCGTTTCGGCTCGCGAGTGGCGGCGACAAGATCGACAATGTACCTCTCCACCGAATCGGCCATGTGGATGTTCTGGATCTCGCGGCGGGCTTCGAGAACAGTCTCCTGCGAGATTGGCTCCTCCGCATCAACAGGTTTCCCGTCTTGCTTGTCCTCGTTCTGCACCAGGTGCAGGATCTGTATTTCGGAGTCGCCTGCCGGATAGCCCATGATGACGTGCATCACAAACCGATCCATCTGTGCCTCGGGAAGCGGATATGTTCCCTCCTGTTCAATCGGATTCTGCGTCGCCAGCACCATGAACAACTCGGGAAGCTTGTGTGTCTCGCCGGCGACCGTAACCTGCCGTTCTTCCATGGCTTCGAGCAAGGCTGCTTGTACCTTTGCCGGCGCTCGATTGATCTCGTCAGCCAGGACAAGGTTGTTGAACACCGGCCCCGGTTGAAAATGAAATGCTTCCTTCGATTCACCGTCCGATTGATAGATAACGGTGCCTGTAATGTCGGAAGGAAGCAGATCGGGCGTGAACTGGATGCGGCTCAGGCCGGCTTGTAGTTCCTTCGCCAGACTCTTGATTGCCCGTGTCTTCGCCAGTCCCGGCAGTCCTTCGAGAAGAAGGTTTCCATTTACCAGCAGGACGATCAGGAGGCGTTCGATAACCGTTTCCTGACCGATTATGGAACGAGACATTCGTTCCTGGAGAACCTGGAACGCGTCGAGTGTGGTCATTTGGACGGGTATACGACGCTCCAATCTGCTTTCATGTCAACAACTGTCCAATTGTCGGTTCGTGCCTGATCGAGCGCCTTATCAAGCTTTCCGATATGAGATTGACGATCGTAGGCAAATTCCCGCTCTCCATCGGTATGATGAACCAGCATTGCGAACCGGGGACCGCCTCCGCCCGTGGTGTATTCGAGCATCTCACGATCTCCATCGGAGTTGCCGGCAGCAAAAATCGGCCGCCTTCCAATAAACTGCCGGATGCCAACCGGTTTTCCAGGACCGTCGTCGATGAATGCTATTCCCGGCAGCAAATTCAAAACCGGCTTGCCGTTGACAGAGTATTTCACCTTCATGACGGTACCGACCACCTGCTCCGGCGGTATTCCATAAACCCGGTCCGTCCACACTCGCATGAAGTCCACACCACCTCCGGACACGATGAACGTTTTAAATCCGTTAGCGCGGAGATAATCGAGTAGCTCCAGCATCGGCTGAAAAACCATTTCCGTATACAGCTTGTTCGTTTTGGGATGGCGGGCAGTTTCGATCCATGCTTTCACAAGAGCGTCCGATTCTTCTGCCGTCATTCCGGTGCTTGCGACAGCGACCATTTCGGCGAGTCCCTTGGTCCCTGCGCTGAGCGCACCCTTCATATCGCCTTCGAGAATGCCCCGAAACGGCTGCCGCTTCTTCCATTCGGGATGCTTAGGCGCTAGTTCCTTTATGCGATCGAGGATAAAGGCAAACTGAAAATAGATGGGTTGTTCGGACCACAGTGTTCCGTCGTTGTCAAAAGTCGCGATCCGCTCAGACGGAGCAACGTAGTCGTGTGTCTGCTCTTTTGTTATCCGATCGACAAATGCCACGATCGATCTTTTGGAGTCTCCGTCGTTCCAGGAGGGCAACGGATCGGCTACAGCGGCCCCCGGCGCGGATGAGGTGGGGTTGCTGCCGCACGCGATGAATAGGCTACAGCCGAGAATCAGAACAATGTGTCGCACAAACGATCCTTAGCGCCGGAAGTGAGCCGCTGGACGTGGGATCGGCTGGTCGGGTACCTCGACTCATTTTTTTTGAGGCGCGTACTGTCGAAATAGGCAGTATCCTCGCGGGCAGAAACGCGTCCTAATTTTTGCTGTCATGGCACGGAATACCATCGAAAGAAAGCCGGTGTCGAACGAGACGACTGTCAGGTCTCGAATTTGGCCAGCTATTATTTTGGGATTCGCGCCTAGATAGGTAGAATCTTTATTGTTATGGCCGGTTTATGTGGCACCAAACACTTACGCGCCGAGGATCATTTTTGTGTACGGATCAATACTGCTCGCGCTACATGCCGGGCAGACGCGGTAAAGGCGACGTGAATACCGGAACCAGCCATCTTAGATTTCGGTGTGTGCGCGATGCTGAATACACACTCATATGACGAATACATGGACCTACGACAAATGAGAAGGCGATTGCCCACGATCCTCGGGGCATTGGGTTCCGCGCTTCTCGTCTTCTATGCGGCTTCGTGGGCATGGACAGAGATCACCTCGATGTTGCTTGTTCGCTCGATTGTGCTCGCGGCAACACCGAGCCAGCAGAACGGCGACACGCCAGAGTTAGCCCGAACAACCGACTTTAGAGACTGGTCAGAAAAACGTGTGGCTGCGTACAAAAGTACGCTCGCCCAAAATTTTGAATCGCCTTTGGCTGTACTCGCGATCCCAAGCATAGGACTGAAAGTGCCGGTTCTGGATG
>CAYTVP010000333.1:4440-5052 GCA_964441675.1 uncultured Solibacteraceae bacterium
CGTTCGCGGCGCCTTTTTTGTTGGCGCAGGGAGGAGGTCCGGTGAGCACTGAGTCAGGTGCTGGGCCGCACGTCCGCGTGCATCCCGCGATCGAGAGTATCGATGCCGCTGTCTGGGACGCGCTCGCGAACCCGGACCCGGCGACGCTCAATCGCGCTGTGGGACGAGTCTCGGGTACTGGCAGAGTCGACGACGCAGTGGGAAATATTGGAATTGCGGGCCATCGGGACGGATTCTTTCGCAGGTTGAAGGATATTGGTTTGGGAGATCAGATCGTGCTTCGGACCCACCGGGGAACGAATACCTATGCGGTTGACAGTATTGAGGTTGTCACACCGGATGATGTGAGTGTTCTGGAGAACGGCGAGAAGCCTTCAGTCACACTGATCACCTGTTATCCGTTCTACTATATTGGCGACGCACCACTACGCTATATCGTGCGGGCGACGCTGCGCGTTTCCGCTAAATGATCGCGCTGCGAATAACACAAGGAGAGATCTTATAACTGCTCAGATTGCCAGATGCATTCTGATCACTGTTATTCTCCGCTCGCTCAATATCGGGGCAGACGGGCCAATTAGCTCGAAGTAAGACGCGGCACCGTGGTGTACG
>CAYTVP010000333.1:5062-5243 GCA_964441675.1 uncultured Solibacteraceae bacterium
TGGTTCCACAGTAAACAAAACGGTTAGCAGTGTCCGAGCGGTGAATGCGAAGGTTTGGCAGGTCATCCCTCGCTGCACCGGCACCAGCACCCGGGCCAGCAACGCTTCCCAAGGTAGAAACTCATCAGAAGATCCGAGTAGCTGGAATCGGTATGTTTACACCAGGGGAGATCCCGTAAAT
>CAYTVP010000334.1:0-5219 GCA_964441675.1 uncultured Solibacteraceae bacterium
CGATTTCGCTGCCCCAGCTGTCGGATTCACCGACGGCACCGATAGAGAGCGGCGACGCGGCACTGCTTGAAACCGTGAGCGCGCAATTGGAGCAACCAATCGCATCGCCGATGGAACCGCTGGCGGATCTTGTGGATTGGGAAGCTGGCGCAGGAACGATCGAGCCATCGAGGTGAAAGACGCGCGATGAGAAGAAGAACGATCGGCGGATTGATTTTGGTGTTGACGAGCATGGGCGTTGCGACCGTTGCCCAGCAGCAGCCGCCCCCCCCTGAGCGCCGCCGTCCCGGCTTTCCGGGAAGGCCGCCGCTCGAACGCGGAATGCGAGGGGCCCCGCCCGGACGGTGGTGGAGCGATCCGATGGTGGCCGAACGGCTGCAACTGACTGAAGATCAGCAGCGCAGGATTGATGAAGTGTTCCGTCAGCATCGGCTGAAACTGATCGACTTGAGCGCATCCCTACGGAGGGAGGAAGCGATCCTTGAGGATCTACTTGCTTCGGACAATCGCGACCACGAAAAGGCGCTGGCTCAGATTGACCGGATCGCCAATGCGCGGGCAGATCTGGAGCGGACGAACGGCCGGATGCTACTTGGTTTCCGGGAAGTACTGGATCAGGCGCAATGGCAGAAACTACAAAGCGGGAGACCGCCTGGAGATCGCAAAAGAGAGCATGACGAATAACATGACATCACGCCACTTCAGACGGCGGGAAACATTGGCCATCTTAGGTGGCGCGGCCGGAGCGTTAGTATTGCCGCCAATAGCGCTGGCGCAGTCCGCCTTCGATTGTGTTCTCGCACCGGAGCAGACGGAGGGGCCTTATTGGGTGGACGAGCGGCTGAATCGTTCAGACATCCGTGTCGACCCGACAAATGGTTCCGTGAAGCCCGGAACGCTGCTGACGCTCACGATGACGATTCACTCGGTGAACGGAACAGCATGTGCGCTGCTTCCTGGCGCACAAGTGGATATCTGGCACTGCGATGCGGCCGGAACGTATTCCGATGTCGCGATGAACAATACCGTAGGGCAGAAGTTTCTTCGCGGGTATCAGGTCACGGACGATGCCGGCACGGTGAGTTTCACAACCATCTTTCCGGGTTGGTATCGAGGCCGCACGGTCCACATCCATTTCCGGGTGCGCACCTTTTCCGGCACCACGATGCAGGATCAATTTACCGCCCAATTGTATTTCGACGACACGATCACCGATCAGGTTTTCACGCAGGCTCCGTACAACACTCGCGGGTCGCGCGACACGCGAAATGCGAATGACATGGTGTTGTCTGGCAGCGGCTCGCGCGGAAACCTGCTCCTCCTATCTCTGAGCCAGACTGCGGATGGATACGCGGCCTCCATCAGCGTAGGCGTGGATATTACCGCTCCGGCACCGGCGACTCCATCGATCTCCTCGGGCGGAGTGGTAAATGCGGCTGGCTACCAGACGGGAATGGCTCCTGGAGCTTGGACCACAATCTTTGGGCAGAATCTCGCCTCAGCCAGCCGCGCCCTCAGCGAGTCCGATATTGTTGACGAACGATTGCCGACGACGCTTGGCGGAGTCAGCGTTGCTATTGGCGGCCAGCCGGCGTTTCTACACTACGTCAGCCCGACGCAGATCAACGTACAAACGCCTGCGAGCAGTGAAACTGGAACCGTGCCGGTCACTGTGACGAATGGAGCGGGTACTTCTCAGGCTGTCAATGGCAACCGGCAAGCGGCATTGCCCGGATTGTTCACTTCTGGAAACTACGTTTCGATGTCGAATGCCAGCGGCGCAATTACATCGGCGAAATCCGGCGATGTGATATCGCTCTACGGAACCGGTTTTGGCGCGACAACGCCCGCGGTGGAGCCGGGAGTCGTATTCGAGGGCTCGGCACCGCACACCTCCGCGGTTACGGTCACCATAGGCGGTGCGAACGCTTCTGTCTCTTATGCCGGACTGACGGGCGCCGGTTTGACGCAAATCAACGTCACCGTTCCAGCGTTGGGCGACGGCGATCATGCGGTTGTGGCGCAAGTAGACGGACTGAGCACACAAAGCGGCGCCTTGCTCAAGGTCCAGAATTAAGTTGCTTAGTGGTTGTGGCGGGCCAAGTCCTTGCCGATGTCGCGGTACTTCACCGCAAATTCCAGCACAGCGCCGTCGGACAACTGACCGACATGCGCGCGGTACAACTCCTGCCAGGGTGTTTGATTCGGAGGGTAGGTGATCTTCAGCGTGGCCCGGCGGATGGCGAGTTCCTCCTCCGAGATCAGGACATTTACGGAACGTTGATTCAGGTCTACCCGAATCCGGTCGCCGGTGCGCAGAATTGCCAGATTACCGCCGGCGGCTGATTCGGGCGATGCGTTCAGGATGGAGGGCGATCCGGAGGTTCCGCTTTGCCGGCCGTCTCCGATGGTCGGCAGTTCGTTGACCCCCTGTTGTACCAGCGCGTCGGGTGGCAGCATATTCACCACCTCGGCCGATCCCGGATATCCGATGGGACCGGTGCCGCGAACAATCAGAAGGCACGTCGCGTCAATGTTTAATGACGGGTCGTTGATTCGCGAGTGATAATCCTCGGGGCCTTCAAATACAATGGCCCGCCCCTCAAAAGCGTTTTCATCCCCAGGCGTCGATAGGTAACGATTCCGGAACTCATCGGTGATTACGGAAGTTTTCATCAGGGCGGAGTCAAATACGTTTCCTGCCATCACCAGGAAGCCGGCATGAGGCTTCAGCGGATTGTCGTAGGAGCGGATGACCTCGGGGTTCGCAGACTCGACACCCTCATAGATCTCGCCGACCGTCTTTCCGGTGACGGTACGTGCCCCGGTGCGTACTTTGCCTGCCTTCATGAGCTCACCGAAGATTGCGGGAACTCCTCCGGCGCGGAAATAATCTTCGCCGAGATACTTTCCGGCAGGTTGGATATTGGCAAGCAGCGGAATTTCGTGGCCTACCGTTTCCCAGTCTTTGACATTCAGCTCGACGCCAATGTGGCGCGCGATGGCATTGACATGAGGCGGGCAGTTGGTAGAACCGCCGATTGCGGAACAGACGACGATGGCGTTCTCGAATGCCTCCCTTGTGAGGATGTCTGAAGGACAAAGGTTCTCATGGACCATCTCGACAATCCGGCGGCCGGTCAGATAAGAAATTTGTGCTCGCTCCTTGTACGGCGCCGGAATCGCACCGCAACCGGGAAGGGATAAGCCGAGCGCTTCGGCCAGCGAGTTCATCGAGGTCGCCGTGCCCATGGTGTTGCAGTGTCCGGCACTTGGCGCGGACGCGACAACCATATCGATAAACCGGTTCTCATCGATCTCACCGGCCGCGAAGAGGCGGCGCGCCTCCCATACGGCTGTGCCGGATCCCGCCAGTTGTCCCTTGTAATAGCCATTTAGCATCGGCCCGCCGGAAAGGACGATTGCCGGGATATTCACTGTGCATGCCGCCATGATGCAGGCAGGTGTGGTTTTGTCGCATCCGGTCGTCAGCACGACGCCGTCAAACGGGTTTCCATGAAGTACCTCGACCAGGCTGAGGTACGCCAGATTCCGATCGATTGCGGCTGTCGGCCGTTTGCATGTCTCCTGGATGGGGTGTACGGGGAAAACGAAGGGAATTCCGCCAGCCTCGCGAATCCCATCCCGCACGCGGTCCGCCAGCGTAAGGTGATGGCGGTTACAGGGCGAAAGGTCGCTGCCCGTCTGCGCGATGCCAATGATCGGCTTGCCGGACTGCAGCTCCTCGCGGGTCAGCCCGTAATTCATAAAGCGTTCCAGGTAGAGCGCCGTCATGCTGAGATTGTGGGGATTGTCCCACCAGGCACGGCTGCGAAGGCGCCCCTTTACTTCTTCGGATGCGGAAAGGAAAGACATTCACCGAGATTCTATCGTTTCTTTGTGTCTTCCATTGCCAAATGGGTTTCGGAAATTCGAAACGATTCGTATGGCGTTCCGAGGTTTTGATGCACAAGCGCCTGAAAGTAAACCACTTTGTCCCGTTTCCCGGCTGATGCCCAATTTTCCCCATCGAACCCTCAGATCTAGCTGTTTATTGAACAAATCTCGTATCGGCTGATGGGCAGTACTACTATCGGTAACAAGCGAAAACTCAGACAGAGACATGCATAAACCCATCAAATATGCTGAAAAGGCCCTCACCGTCGTGGCGCGCGGAGCTTGGGCGGTATTCGATAAGCTCAATGGAATCAAGCAGAACCCATCCTTCACGCCGAAATGGTCCGACAAGCCGCTGTTGAAGTCGTACGAGAAATCCAAGCCGCCATTAGGCTGGCCGCGAACGACTGATTCTCTGTGCCCGAAATGCGTGCCGGAAATGCGGGACCGCATTCTGAACGGCGAATTGCCTGTGGAAATTCTGAAGACAGACAAGGTTGGCGAGATCAAGGCGGAGATTATCAAGAGGGATGGCAAGATCCTGATGGTAAAGGACTGCCCCATCCACGGTCATTTCGAAGACGTGATGGCCATCGATGCCGAGTTCTTCGCCCATCTGGAGAAGGTTTTCCCGGGCCGGGATATCCGGGCGCACAACGACGCCGACCTGCACAACCATGGGACCTCCACCATTACGCATGGCCGCGGCTCTGTCTTAACTGTCGATTTGACCAACCGCTGCAACATGATGTGCGATCCGTGCTTCATGGATGCAAATCAGGTTGGATTTGTGCACGAGCTGACCTGGGAAGACATTACGACCCTTCTGGACAATGCGGTGAAGATCAAGCCGCGCCGTCAAATGTCCGTGCAATTCTCCGGGGGCGAGCCAACGCTATCCCCGTACTTCTTTGACGCGATCCGGTATGCGCGCAAGGTTGGGTACAACTCCGTACAGGCTGCGACGAACGGAATCGAGTTCGCCAAAAGTCCCGAGTTTGCCAAGAAGGCCGCTGAGGCAGGTCTGCGGTATGTCTATCTGCAGTTTGACGGCATCGGCAACGAGGCCAACTCGCATCGCGCCGTGGGCAATCTGTTCGACGTGAAAATGCGCGCTATCGAGAACTGCCACAGTGCGGGAATCGATATCGTACCGGTAATCACGATCATCAACGGCGTCAATAACGAACAAGTAGGGTCCGTTGTCCGGTTTGCTCTCGACAACCCGAAAAAGATTCCATTTCTGAGCTTCCAGCCGGTCAGCTTCACAGGCCGCGACGAAGCCGTGACCGAAGAGCGCCGCGCGGCGCAGCGCTATACTC
>CAYTVP010000335.1:0-1435 GCA_964441675.1 uncultured Solibacteraceae bacterium
GTCGTCGGTCGCGCAAATTATCGGAGTCAACCCATGGGCGCTGGTTCCGGTTGCCCTGATAATCGTCGTTTGCGGTGCGGTGGCGGCCTATGTGCCGGCGCGCCGCGCGGTGCTGACCGACCCAATCGCGGCGATTCGCCATCAGTAGGTTCGCCGGGAATTAACCTTGACCGGACGAGCCGCTCAGGGGATCTTCGTTGTCTGGTGCGCGGCGAGACGCCATTCGCCGCCGTTTTTCACCCAAACGTGCATCATCATCACGTGGTCATTGAACGGCCCGTTGTCATTGGTACCGATTGTCCTCACGATCGAGTGAGAAATCGCCGAGTCACCATGGGCAACGATCTTCGTGCTTTCAATGATGACGTCAGTGTACTTCTGCTTGCCTGACTTCAGGCGCTCGATGTACTGGGTCTTATCCTCAACCTTGCCGGTGGCGTGGGCATAGATAAGACCGCTGGTGTACATTCGCTCCAATACGGCAGTATCGCCCCCCTTCACCGCCGCCGCCCAGCGCCGATCGGCAGAACGGATTTCGTCCTCAGGAGATGACAGCGCTACGGCAGCCGTCGCGAGCAACAACACGAGATATCGGACCATGTTCCCGACCATCATAATGTGTGTTCTGACTCTCAGGACACTCATGCGGCTGGAATGGGCGCTGGTGTACGCGGTGCTTGCCGAACCTTCTCCCAAGGCTCGATGCCGGCTCGACGAGCCCAGTTATCCCAGGCCGCGGTCATTGTCTTCACACGCTCGGGATACTTGCCCGCAAGATCTGTTGTCTCGGTACGGTCGGCGTGGAGGTCGTATAACTCCCACGCCCCGGGGTGACGCAACACAAGCTTCCATTGGCCGTCGCGGACGGCAAGGTTACCCTCATGCTCCCAGAAAATCGGATTGCGCCGCGTAAGCTTGCCACCCCGGAATGCCGGCTGGAGCGACACACCTTCCATCGGTTGCACCGGCTGCCCTTGACGGCTGCCCGGATATTTCACGCCGGAGACGGCGACGCAGGTAGCCATCAGGTCGATCAGGTGACCGGGCTGATGTGTGATGGTTCCAGGCTTGATCTCGCCGGGCCAACATGCGACGAGCGGCGTTGAGATACCGCCCTCGTGGACCCAGTGCTTATAGAGACGGAAGGGCGTATTCGACGCGTTCGCCCACGGGACGCCGTAGCTGGCGTAAGTAGTTGCGTCGCCCGGCGGAATCGCCGGAGAGTTGCCCCTGCGGACCGCTTCGCCCCGGCGAGTTTGAGCCGGCACATGGAGACCGCTGGCCCGTGGACCGAGCTCTTCGGCGCATCCGCCATTGTCGGCCAGAAACACCACGAGCGTGTTTCGCTCCTGCCCGCTGGCTTTCAGAGCTTCGAGAATGCGGCCGACGTTCTGGTCGAGCGAGTCCACTTGGGCGGCATAAACTTCCATGCGGC
>CAYTVP010000335.1:1445-5211 GCA_964441675.1 uncultured Solibacteraceae bacterium
GGTCCACTCAGGCACCGACGGATCCCGCCGGGTGATCGGCCATTCGCGGCGCACAAGGCCGAGTTTGATCTGTCTCTTGTGCCGGGCTTCGCGAAGCGCATCCCACCCGCCGCTGTACCGGCCGCGGTACCGGGCGATATCGTCCGGCTTCGCGTGCAGCGGCCAGTGAGGCGCAGTGAAAGCGGTGTAAAGGAAGAAGGGTTTCCTGGCGGCTGCTCCGGACTTGATGAACTGCACCGCGTTGCCCGCGATGGCGTCGGTGAGGTAGTAATTCTCACCTGGTTCGACCCGGTCGTTGTCGCGTGTCAGAGTGACAGGATCGAAGTAGCTGGAGGCGCCGTGGATGATGCCGTAGTAGTGGTCGAAACCGCGCTGTAGAGGCCAATTGTGCTTGGATTCAGTGACCGGAGTGACGTGCCACTTACCTGACATATAGGTGCCGTAGCCTCCGGCGCGAAGTACCTCGGCAATCGTAACGCAGTTCTGGCTGAGATCGCCTCGATATCCGGGAAACGGCTTCGGATTATCGACCATGTGGCCCACGCCGGCCTGGTGCGGATAGAGGCCGGTTAGCAGAGAAGCGCGTGTCGGGCAGCACCGCGCGGTGTTATAGAACTGCGTGAACCGAAGGCCATTGCGGGCAAGGCTGTCAATGTTTGGCGTCCGGATCTCTCCGCCATAACAGCCAATGTCGGAGAATCCCATGTCATCAGCCAGGATGACAACGATGTTGGGGCGATCCGCGGCTGCTGCCGATTTGGTTAGCGAAGCAGCAGCCGCGTTGGTTTTAAGGAAGTCTCGTCTTGTCATTTTCGATCAGGCGTTTCATGCTTGTCATGGAGCGGAGTGTCCGGCGAACAGTGTCGGATTGCCAAACACCTTGCCCTCGTCCCCTTGAACGCCCATCCATCGATGTACCTTCTGGCGCAGGTCTTCGAGAGTCCGTTGGTGCTCGGGATCGGCAGCGAGATTCCGGATTTCGTGCGGATCAGCGGCCACATCGTAAAGTTCTTCGCCGGTGTGTTCGTGATAGCGGTGCACAATGGCAGCCGCGGACGGATCTTTCTGCGCTTTGCGCACCCACGAATCGAAGTAGTAGCGACCGTCTCGCGTCCCAGCCTTGTCCATATGCGTCGTGTATTTGAACTCGGGATGAAGATTCAGAATGTACTTGTGGTGGGCCGTGCGAACACAGCGTATCGGGAATACATTGAAGTCGCGATCGCCGGAATGGGCCGCATAGATCTCCGTGCGATGGCGATCCTGGCCTCGGAGAACCTGAGCGAAGGAACGGCCTCAATGCCTTCCGGCACCGGCGCGCCGGCGACATCAAGAAATGTTGGGAGTATGTCGCAGAAGCTAAGGAGGGCGCTTGCGCGGCTTCCTGGCTGGATAACATCCGGCCACGTGGCGATAAACGGCATGTGGATGCCGGCATCGTAAAGGCTGCATCTCGCGAATGCTCCGGGTAATTTTCTCTTGGCTGAAAGTGCCCTTTACCGAAATGCGCCACCCGATAGCCAGCCCGCTTTAGAAACGCGGGCAAGGTGGGAATCCCGGCGCTGAGCCCGGAATGATTGGACAGGGCGCCGTTTCGCGCAGGCATCAGGCGCCTCATCATGATGCTTCGCGATGGCACACAGGTGGGCGAGCCAGTGAACGCGCCCGAGAAAACCATTCCGCGGGCCGCTAGGTTCTCCATTGCCGGTGTTTGCACAACGCGGCTGCCGTAGACACTCGAATCCCAGTAGCCATGATCGTCTGACAGGAACAGAACGATGTTCGGACGCTCGGCGTCTGAGCGATTCTGACTCTTAGCTGTTGCCGCCAGACCGGCTAATAGCGACCGGCGCGAGAAGCTCGTACGCGCGAAACCAGCCTGGCCGTGAACCGCAGGCTTACGGCTTCCGGGCGGAGGCAAATTTTCGGCCATTCCGTCACGATACACGGATTCGCGCCGGTTATCCGTTTGAAATCAGTTCGTGCGTTTCAGCAAACCGGGAATGGAGGATTCAAGCAGCGCGCAAATCTCGCCGATAAGACACTGAAATGGACCGATGCTACTACTGCGAATCCGGCGAGCCGTCGGAGCTGTCCTATTGGCCGGATCTGCACATTCAAGTTTGCGACGCGTGCGAGGCGCACATCTTCGCCTCGGTCAGGAAAGACATTGAGGACACCGGGGATCTCGTAGCGCAATAGTTCCAGTTCCGGCGCAGCCATGCAAGGATGCTGACGTGAGGCTACACAGGGAAACCGTGCTGCTTACGGTGATAGCCAGCGTCGAATCGCTGTGTGGTTTTAAAATGCTCGTAACGCCCGTCGCCGGCGACAGTTTTCAATCGCGACGACAGTGTCTTCAATTGGTCCGGAGTCATTGGCTGGAACTTGCGGGCTATCTCGAGTGCCTTGTTCAAGTGCTCCATTGATGCAAGACCCACTACCTGCACGCTGACCGGTTGCGAAAGAAAGTACCGGTAGCATTCCTCGACGCTGGCGACGTTCTCCGTAAGGATACGGCCATCGCCTCCGCAGCCCTTCATGCCAATTACGCCGATGCCGCGTTTCGTACATTCCGGCACGACTTCGTGACGGAAGCTTTCGAAGCTGTTGTCCATGATGTTTATGGGCATCTGGCACGCATCCCAAGCGAAATCGAGATTCAGCATCTTGCGATGAATGCGTGGGTGCTTGTGGCCGGTAAACCCGATGAACCGGACCTTGCCCTGCTTCTTCGCTTCGAGAGCCGCCTTCAACCCTCCCTTCTCCAGCAAATACTCCGGATCGTTGAAGTAATTGCACTCATGAAACTGCCACAAATCGATCACGTCGGTTTGCAGCCTGCGTAGGCTGTCCTCCAGATGCTTCATCGCACCGGCATAATCGCGGTCGCATACCTTCGTCATCAGGAATGCCTTTTTGCGATAGCCGTCCATCGCAAGCGCCTTGCCCATCACTTCCTCGGCACGCCCATCATGGTAGTCCCAGGCGTTATCCAGGAACGTGATCCCGCTATCAATGGCGGTGTGCACAATGCGAAAGGATTCTTTCTCGTCCTTTGGCCGTGCCTGATGATGGCCGCCAAGACCAAGAATCGAGACCTGCACTCCAGTCTTCCCGAGCGGTCGCGTCGGAATGCCGGTCGATGACGTCTGCGCTGTCAGCGGCTGAGACATAGGTATTGCCGCCGCTGTTGCAACTAACAAGTCACGTCGTGAATGCTGCATGATTTTGGGGCCCTTTCGGCAACATTGTACAGAATCGTCAGATTCGAAGTGGAGGAAACAGACGCCGAACGACGTTCATGCCAGCAGGCACACGCATTGCCTGCGGCTGTGATGCGACGGCTAAGATAGCAGAGACATCCATGGCTGAGCTCTCTAATACTCGTTTCGCCTGGTTCAACGGCAAGTTCATGCCCGAGAATCAAGTGCTGATCTCGTTCCGCGACCGGAGTTGGAAGTACGGTGACGGCGCCTTCGACATGACGCGTACCTTTCACGGGCGCGCCTTCCGGCTCAAGGAGCACATCGATCGCTTTTATCGGTCGCTTCGCTATCTGCGTCTGGACCCCGGCATGAGTCCGCAGGAAATGATCAACCTATCCGAGGAGCTCGTGGAGCGCAACGAACATCTGCGCAATAAAGCTGGTGACTGGTGGATCGGGCAGCGTGTGAGCCGTGGTGTTGATCCAATCGATGATGAGCTGCCAGAGCATAGCGGCCCGAACGTCGTTTTGGAATGTACACCGCTACCATTCAAAGCC
>CAYTVP010000336.1:0-5205 GCA_964441675.1 uncultured Solibacteraceae bacterium
AGAAAGCCGGGGGTTGAATAGGGATTTGTCTGTGCCTTCACGTCGCGTCTTCGTATCCCGCATAGCATCGGGCGTGGTTTGGACAAACGCGGTGTTCGGGTTTCCGGGGCAACCCCTAACCCAAGCCGAAGCAAGGATTCTTCATTTCGATTGGACGCTGCTCGATGAATGGCGCACCAAAAACTCCCTGTTTTTCTTGCGGGATCATTCCGGCGAGCCATCGATCGAGGCTGCTACGGGCAATATCATCATTAATGGAGTGGTAGCCCGGCCTGGCAAGATTTCGTACAAAGAATTAGCTGGCAGGCAAGCACGAACACTGGCGGTCACTCTGGAGTGCGCGGAAAATTCTCCTGGTGGCGGCATGGTTGGCAATGCGGAATGGACCGGGGTGAGTTTAAGCTCGTTGCTGGCGGATGCCGAACCGCTGCCTGAGGCGCGCGTTGTACGGCTGTGTGGCGCTGATGGTTATCAGCGGGTGATCCCACTGACGAAAGCGATGCACCCGGACACGCTTGTTGCGTGGGGGATGAACGGAGAGAAACTTCCGTCTCGCCACGGGGCCCCCGCCCGCGCGATTATTTCAGGTTGGTATGGGATGGATTCCGTCAAATGGTTGAATCGGATCGAGGTTCTATCCGAGGCAAAGACCGAAACCTACGTCCGCGAAACGGGGTCCGGTGAGAAGGAGCCCATTACCTCTATCCATGTCAATTCAGCCTTTGCGCGGCCAACGCACGGCGCCATCATTTCACGAAGGCGTTTTGTCCTTCGCGGAGCAGCCTGGGCAGGAGAAAGCAGAGTCCGTGCAGTGGAAGTGAGTTCCGACAGCGGAAAAACATGGAATCACGCCCGGTTGCTGGACGCCCCGCAACAGTACGCCTGGGTCCGGTGGGAATCCGAGTGGAAGATTGAAGGACCGGGGAACTATGAACTGGTTGTCCGCGCCGCCGACGATGCTGGCCGCAGTCAACCTGAGACGCGTGACCCAAGGCGATCCGATGAATACGAGAAGAATTCCTATCAGCGAATTCAGGTAACGGTCAGGTGAAAGCTCTTTTTCTCTTTTTGTTCTTATCGGTCGCGGCGTCGTCGCAAGATCGGGATACCCTTCGGGAAGCACAAGCAGCATTCCGCGCCGGGGATCACGACTTAGCTTCCGTGCTGGCACGGAAGGTCTTGCGATCAAACCAGAGCAGTGTGAACGCGCGAATGATACTAGGCCTGGTTGCAGCTGCGCGAAACCAGTGGGTGGAAGCAAAGACAGAGCTTGAGAAAGTGACAGCCGCGGCTCCGCACGACCCAAACGCCTATTTCTATTTAGGGCAGGTCCATCTTTATCTGAAACAATGGCCGCAGGCGATCAAATATTTTAATGCTGCTGCGGAGCGACATTATCCCGATCGATTCCGCCTCAGCATTGAACTCGCCTTGGCGCAGAATGAGTCGGGCGCTCCACAACAAGCGCTCTCCACGCTGAAAGAAGCGGGTATTCCGAACGCGCCATATGAGCCCCAATACTATTCCGTTCGGGCTCTCGTCGAAGCCAATCTGCACCAGCCCGAAGCCGCATTGGAGTCGATACAAAGAGCCCGAAATCTTGATCCCTTGAATTCAGAACACTGGGAATTCCTGATTTCTGTACTCATTGAAGCGAATCGGTTCAATTTTGCTTTGCGGGATGCCCTGGAGGCGCAGAAGAAGTTTCCTGACAGCGTCATGATCCAGTATTTATTCGGCTTCACTGGCTACCTGTTCGGCGAGAGCCAGTTTATCCGTCTTGCGCATCGCAATGTCGTCGAAGCGGAGCCAGACAGCCCGCTCGCCACTATGCTGTCGGGACTGCTCCACTATAACGAAGGCCGGAAGGAGCAGGCTCTGGTTGCTTTCCGTGATGCGGCGCAACACGGGATTCCCGCATCGCAACTCCTGCTTGGTCTGGTCCTCAAGGAGTCCGGAGACCTCGCCGGAGCCGAGCGGCAGTTCCGGGCTGCCGAAGAGCTGAACCCGAGGGCAGGGCAAGTGCAATTCGAAATCGCGAAACTACTTCTGGATCGCGGAGAGGTCAACGAAGGGCTATCACGATTGATAAAGGCGGAACAATATATGCCGAGCGAACCGATCGTACAATATCGGTTAGCAATGCTTTTCCGGTCTCGCGGTGACAGCAAGAGATCGAGCGAGCATCTTCAGAAATTCCGGCGCCTGAAGGAAAAGGCCGATCAGGAATCACGGATGCTACCGGTTTTCGCGGCAGGGCGGGAATCCAAGTATGAGGAAAAGGCATTGGTGCAATGAAGACCGCCACGAGCACTAGCTTATACGCTGTCCTGATCTTCGCTTCCGCATGCGGCTCGATTTATGCGCAGGAATCTGGCGATTCCGCCAAGTTCTTTGAATCGCGGGTGAAGCCCATCTTTGAGAACAAATGCTACGGCTGTCACACCGATCTCCAACGGGGCGGACTGAGGCTCGATTCGCGCCATGGTCTTCTGAAGGGCGGAAACGACGGCGCTGCGATTGTTCCGGGCAAACCCGACCAAAGCCTCCTGATTCAGGCAGTACGTCATACTAGCGAAAAATTAAAAATGCCCCTGGGGGGCAAGCTCAGCGATGCGGAAATAGACGACCTGACGACATGGGTGGCCATGGGCGCTCCTTGGCCGCAGTCGGGAATCGAGCAAGCCGCCGCGGACCTGTTTACCAAACGTTGCGCCAATTGTCACAAAGGGGACCGGCCTCCTGGCGGGATAGACCTTACCAGCATTGAGAATGCCGGTCGGGGCACTCACACTTTTGTGACGCCCGGAAAGCCGGAGGAGAGTCTCCTTTGGCGCGCGGTTGATGAGAAACGGATGCCGCCAGGACAGCCTCTGTCGGAACCGGAGCTCGCAACATTGCGGGAGTGGATCGATGGCGGCGCCCCTGGCCTGCCGAAGACCGCTGAACTCCACTGGTCCTTCACGCCGCCGCGCCGCCCGGCTATCCCGGCGGTAACTCGTCCGGAAACAGTTCGGAATCCGATCGACAGTTTCATCATCAGCGCTCTCGAAAAGAAGGGGCTATCTCTCTCTCCCGAAGCCGATAAGAGAACGCTGGTCCGGCGAGTTAGCTTCGATTTGACCGGGCTACCGCCAACTCCGCAGGCGGTGGAAGAATTTCTGAAGGATGAATCTCCCGGCGCCTACGATCGAATGTTGGAGCGGTATCTGGCCTCGCCACAATATGGAGAGAGATGGGGGCAGTATTGGCTGGATGCCGTTGGATACGCCGATTCGAATGGATACTGGACGGCGGATACCGATCGCCCGCTGGCGTACAAATATCGTGACTACGTAATCCGGTCTTTTAACAACGACAAGCCTTTCGACAGGTTTCTCCTTGAGCAACTCGCCGGGGATGCGTTGGCGGGATACAAGCCGGGATCCGAAGTGACTCCGGAAATGACTGAGCTGCTGACAGCCACCCACATGCTACGGAATGCCATGGATGGCACGGGCGAGAGCGATGGGAATCCCGATGAAGTAGCGGCGGATAAATACGCCGTGCTTGAAGGCAATGTGCAGATACTGGGGTCGACTTTCCTCGGGCTCACAGTTCAGTGCGCGCGCTGCCACAACCACAAGTTCGAGCCAATCACGCAGAAGGAATATTATCAACTCCAGGCGATTCTCAAGCCGGCTTACAACCACGACACTTGGACCAAGCCCAAAGACCGTAAGGTCTGTGTAGGGAGTATTGCCGACTGTGAAGCCAACCACGCCGCAATCGAAGCGTCAGACCGCGGATTGAAGGCCGCTAAGGCCAGTCTCAAGGGATTGATCGATCCCTTCCGGCAACTGATCGTCGAAGATAATCTCAAACAATTGGATGAGTCCCTGCAAAAGCAGCTCCGTGAGGCTCTGGACACGAAGGAGTCGCAGCGCTCCGACGAGATGAAGCGTCTCCTGAAAGACCACGCGACCGTAGTAACGGTCGAGGAAAAGCAGGTCCTGGAACGCTTTCCCGATCTCGCATCCAGTCATGGCAGCCTCACTGAAGTGATCCGGAAGAGGGAGGCGGAGCGCCCCACTCCACTTCCGCATATCGCCGCGCTGACTGATGTGACACCCAACCCGCCATCGCATCACCTGCTAAATCGCGGAGCATACACCGATCCAGGCGTGCCTGTCGACCCCGGCGTTCCGGCGACTCTCACAAGTCCTGAGAACACTTTCAATAGTCCGGCAGCAGCGGACGGATCGGATGGCAGGCCTCGCTTCGCCCTGGCGCGGTGGCTTACCTCTCCGCAAAACCCGACCGTAGGGCGCATGCAGGTCAACCGCATTTGGCTCCAACACTTCGGCACCGGAATCGTGACGACACCAGAAAATTTTGGGATTACCGGCAGCCGGCCATCGCACCCGGAACTATTGGATTATCTGGCGACGGAGTTCGTGAACTCCAAATGGAGCATTAAGGCGCTGCACCGGCTGATTCTAACCTCAGCGACTTATCGCCAAACTGGCGCCATGAATGCACGGGCGCACGAGATCGATCCGGATAACCAACTGCTTTGGCGGTTTCCCTTGCGCCGCTTAGAAGCCGAGGCAGTACGGGATGCAATTTTGCAGGTATCGGGAGAGTTAGATCTAACACAAGGTGGACCCTACATACCGATCAAGCGTCTCGAGACGGGCCAGATCATTGTGGAAGAGGCGACCAAAGGAGTCTTTCGACGGTCTGTTTACCTCCAGCACCGGCGCACCCAGCCTGTATCGCTGTTGGAATCGTTTGATGCTCCCGATTTGAGTCCCAACTGCGTGCGCCGGCCTTCGTCCACCGTATCGCTGCAATCGCTGGCGCTACTGAACTCGGATTTTGTGCGCAACCGCAGCCGCGCTTTCGCCCGTGTCGTGCTCGAAAGCGCGCCGGCAACAGTTCAAGACAAGTTCAACCTTGCGACGCAACTAGCCTACGGACGGCCTGCCACTGCGGACGAACAGGCTGCCGCCGCGGAGTTTTTGCGCGTCCAAAGGCCGAATTACGTCAACGTTCCTGATGCCGAGCAGCGAGCTTGGTCGGACCTCTGCCAGATGTTGCTGGCGAGTAGTAATTTCTTGTATGTCGAGTAAATCGTATGGACCTCTGGACACCTAAGAAGCAAGTGAATCGGCGGGCGTTTCTGAACTATTCGGGCGGAGGGCTCGGGCTGCTGGCGCTGGC
>CAYTVP010000337.1:0-5188 GCA_964441675.1 uncultured Solibacteraceae bacterium
CCGGGGGCTGCTTCCATCCCACCTCCAACTGTCATTTTATCAGTGAGGTGCGGCAGCCCATGAAAAAGCTGATATCGCAGGATTGTTGCACTGGTACGTCCTATGGAGACCGACTTTCTTGGACAATCGTGTCACAATGAAGCTTCAGCAAGGCTTCTTACACCGAAGCCCTCCCGCCCTCGCTGGCCGGTTCGCTCTCCGAAGAGCTTTCTCTACGCCGTGTTGATCGCGAAGTACGCGAAATTCTTCTGTCAGTTGTCGCGCGATTCCCTGTCCTTATTGATCGCTCAATAGTCATTTAGCGGAAGCTCCGCAGTCTTCCTGCAAAAACAAAAACAGGAGTCATGATGCACAGGAAAGCTGTCTTCGCTCTGCTTGTCTTCGCTTTTTCCGCCGAGGCGGGACAATTCAACGGTAACTGTCAATTACAAGGAGAGGTAACGGCCGATGGTCCGGTTCGCCTCCAGGAACTTTCAATCGAGCTACAGTCCGCCGGCGGACTTTTGGAGCACACCAGCGTCGCGCCGGATGGGCGGTTTCACTTCCCGAACCTTGTCGAAGGCGGCTATCGCCTCCGCGTCGTCAATCTTCGTGGGGCGACGATTCGCGAAGATGTCATTCAGGTGAATCACTACGGAGCACCGCTTGCGATACATCTTCGCGGCAATCAAGCATCGAGGGGCGAGGGTAGCGGGTCGGTATCGGTCCGGCGTCTCGCTCACAAGCCGCCGAAAGCAGCAAAAAGAATGTGGAAGCGTGCTGGATTAGCGGTTGAGAAGGGAGAGCATCTCAAGGCCATTGCTTACCTCGAGCAAACCATCGCCATCGACCCCGACTACTTTGAAGCCTATTATGTTCTTGGAAGCGAGCGTGTTCGTGCCGGCAACATCGAGGGCGCCTTGACAGCCTTCGACAAAGCCCTCGAGATCGACCCGTCATCGGCTGCTTCGCTCGTAAATCGCGGGATTGTGCTGTTGCATCTCCGGCGCGTACAGGAGGCGGCGGAGACTGCGCGCAAAGCGTTGCTCTTTGGCGGCAATGAGTCGGCGCATTATGTACTCGGCCTCAGCCTGGCGGTCCAAGGCCGGGATTTACGAGAGGCTGTCGAGCACTTGAAGCAGTCAGAGAATCGCCATCCTCAGGCGCGCGCGACCGTCCAACAGATTGAAGCGCATCTGAAGAACGGTCTCGTCGCTTCCAAGGAGTAACTACCAGTAAATCTTCAATGCAAGTTGTAGGCGGCGCGGGTCGTTTGATTGACTTGTTACGACTCCGAAAACATTCGAATTGAGATTCGTGTTTCCGGGTGCGAATCGAACGCGGTTGAAGATATTGAATGCTTCCGCACGAAAATCGATGCGGCGCGATTCACCGATCGGAAACGTTTTGCCAAGGCTGACATCTTCGTTGAGGTTGCTAAACGCGCGCACCAAGGGGTTATATCGCGTCATGTTGCCGAAGAGGTAATTCGTCTGAACAGGGAACGCATTGATATCGAGAAAACGGTCCACCGCTGGGTCGAACTGGTCTCCCTGCACCGGGGCGCGCCAGTTGTCATGGCTTGTAACGATCGGCCGCGTGGGGCCGTTGAAGAGCGGCAGCGGGTTGTTGCGCGCCAGCGCAATTGGAAAGCCCGAAGAGTACGTCAGAATTCCGGCGACCCGCCAATTGCCCAGGATCCAAGCTGCGGCTCCATTCTGGAGCCACCGCTGCCCCTTGCCGAACGGCAGGGCATACACTGTCGACATCTTCACGTTGTGCGTTTGATCGAACGCGCCAATCGATTTTTCCAGACGGCGGTTGTAGTGATCCTGCGAGCCGTTCGGAGTTGTGGCGAAGTAAGTATCGGAATCCGTGAGTACCTTCGAGAAGGTATAGTTCCATTGGAGTGTCAGACCGCTGCTCATGCGGCGTTCCAGCTTGAGAACCATCGAATGATAGCTGGAGTGACCGCTTTTGTCGCCGTTCTGGACGCCGGTATTGATGTTCAGATACTGCGGAAACGGCCGAAGGCTTTGGGCTACACTGCCGCTGAAACTCGTGAACGGCTTTGTGAACCCCGCTTCCTGAGCAGCAGGAGAATTGATATTCGCCCGCAGCAGGTTCAATGCCTGAGTTGGGCCAAACCGGTTCAGCATGTCGTTGTAGATCGGTGTTGGAACCTGATTCATCACTAGCAGGGCCGTTTGCAGACGACTGCCGATCACACCGTTGTAGGCCGCTTCAAGTACGGTGTTCCGGGTGAGTTCGCGCTGAATGGACAGCGTCCACGAGTTCTGCTCGGGAGCGCGAGTGGCTTCCTGTCCCTGCCAGTAGTCAACATTATTGCCATTGGAGAACGAAGGGTTGATCTGCGGCGGTAGTGGATAGGCTGGCAGGCCGTTGTCCAACTTGAATGCCGGATTGACTCCCTGGTCCAGCGACTGGAAAACGTACTGGCCGATAAAGCCGGCGAAATGTCCGCTTCCCTGAACAGCGGTTACCTTGCTGAACGAACGCCCGTATCCAGCACGGATGGTCGTTTTCGAGTTCAATCCCCAGGCCATGGAAATGCGAGGACCCCATCCGCCATACCAGTTGGGCACCAGGCTTCGCTGATTCTCCCGGCCTTCTCCGAAGCCGGCGAACCATAGCGCGCCCGGAATGCCGTCAGCGGCCGGATTGGGACGCGTGGGATTTAAATCGCTGTACTGATCGTTTTTGGAACGCGGCGCGAGGGGTAGGTCGTACCGCATGCCGAGGTTCAAAGTGAAGTTCCGGGCAATGCGCCAGTCGGTCTGCGCGTAGAACGCGTGGTACGGATACACCTGCGGGACATATCGTACGGTTTCGGTCCGTCCCAGATTGGCGTCGCCCAGAAGGAAGCTCGCAAAGCTTCCGCCGCTGGTATTGGCGGTTGCGCCGGGGACGCTGGTACCCAGGAAGGAAAACTCCGCGCGGCCCGCGATATCCTGCTGCCCAAAGCCTTCGGCTGCCTGGTGCTGATACAGATATCCAAACTTCAGCGTGTGCTTGCCTTTTACCCAACTGAGGTCTTCCTTTACCTGCCAGGAAGGCTGGAAGGTGCCATTGGTCGATGTGGAGCCCCATTGCGTATAGTCGCTGAAAGCGGCATTCATCAAATTGTCGTTGCAGTCGGGTACGTTCCCGAGGCACACCTTGTCCGCCCAATTCTGCCCCACATTCGGCGATGCTGAAGTCTTGTCGAAGCTGGTAACTCCGATGGAGAGCAGATTGAGAACTGTCGGTGAGACGGTCCAATCATAAGTGCTGCGAAACGCACGCGTCGGAAAGGTCTGCACCTGTCCGTTCCACAAGGGTAGCGGAAGACCCGTAGTTCCGGCAGCACTGACAGATTGGTTGTATTCAGTTCTATTGAAGAAGCCCGATACCCGATGCTTCTCGTTGAAGTTGTGGTCAACGCGAATACTGCCTTTATCTTGAGGATTCAATACCGCTCCCCCAGACACGAGATAGTTATTCCGAACATACCCACTCGTCCCGGGTACCAGCCCGGGTCGGTTTGGCACCGCGATCGGGCGCGCAATCCCCGTCATTTGCTGCGCGACGGCCGAGAAACGATCTTGTGGAATCTGATTATTCGGGAATGCGTCACGAACAAAGCCTGTACCAGACGGTGCCGGGCGTGTAGTGGCCGGATCGTAGATGACAAGCTGCTGGCCTGAGGAATTTACCCAGTTGCGGAAATCGCCGTCATACATCTCCGGCGTGGGAACGCTGAGAATTGTGTCGTTCGCACCGACGCGATTGCGAAATCCTTCGTACGTTGCAAAGAAGAATGTCTTGTTCCGGCCGTTATAAATTTTCGGAAGAACCACTGGCCCACCGCCGGTAACTCCGAAATCGTTCTGACGGTAGACGCTCCGCGTAGCCGCGAAAAACGCACGCGCGTCCATCGCATCGTTGCGAAAGAAGTCATAAACGACGCCATGAAAATCGTTCGTGCCGGCGCGCGAGACGAATGACATGACCCCACCGCCGGCCTGCCCGTACTCCGCTTTGAAACCGTTGGTGTCGATCGCAAATTCAGTGATCGCTTCGACCGACGGAGTGAGGTAGGCAATTTCTCCGGCATCGGCGGAGCGGTTGGTGGTGATCGATAAACCATCGAGCGTGGCGTCCCAGGCCGCTGCCTGCCCGCCGCCGAGAGAGATCTGCTGGTTGTTGCCTACACGAGTTTCCGCTGAAACGGCCGTGAGGTTGAAAACACTGCGCATCGCATTGCCGACTACGAGTGGAAGTTCGTCGACCATGCGGTTGGAGACAGCCGTTTGGATTTTCGCATTTTCGGTCTGCACTTGAGTGGAGAGCGCTTGGACTTCGACTGTTTCACTTACCTGCCCAAGCTGCAACTGCGGATCGATGCGTACAGCGCCGCCGGCGCTGACAACGATACTGTCCTGGACGAATTTCTTGAATCCCTGATGCGTGATCTCCATCCTGTACTGTCCGACAAGAAGATTCAGCGCGCTGAACTCGCCGGAGGCGTTGCTCCTGGCGGTGGTAACTGCATTAGTGGACTTGTGCGTGAGCAAAATTTCCACACTAGGCACAAGGGCGCCGGAGGAGTCGGTGACTTGTCCGGCAATGGATCCGCGGTCAGTCTGCGCGGCCAGAGTGGCGGCAAAAAGGGTGAGCAAGACGAAGAAGCGCACGGTGGATGAATTCATATCATTGGTGAGAAATTGATGCAAGGAAAAAATGATGCCCCGGGGTCAATGTGACTCATAGTCCCCGGGGCACTGGAGGAAAAATCAGAAGTAGAGCTTCAGCGCCATCTGAATCTGACGCGGATCGTTCAGTAAGTCGCTGGAAGATAACAGCTGACCAAACTGATTCGACTGAAGGCTCAATGAACCGGTGCCGAAGCGGACTCGATTGAACGCGTTGAAGAACTCAGCGCGAAAATCAAGCCGGATGGATTCCTTGAATGGGAACGATTTTGCAATCGCGATGTTCTCGTTGAAGTTGGCAAACTGGCGGAACTTCGGGTTGTAACGCGTTTGGTCGCCGAAGGTATTGACAACTTGCGTGGGGAAGAAGCTGGCAGGCTGCACGAACCGGTCGACAGACGGATCGAAGCTGCCGCCGGCCTGAGCACCGTGCCAGCCATCGTAGCTCGAAATAATTGGCCGATTCGTTCCCCCGAACAGCGGAAGGCCGTTAG
>CAYTVP010000338.1:0-5164 GCA_964441675.1 uncultured Solibacteraceae bacterium
AGATCGCGAGGCGTCATCGCCTTTACGGTGGCCTGCGTACCGACCGGCATGAAGATCGGCGTGGGGATTGGACCGCGCGGCGTGTAGAGCGTTCCGGCACGGGCTCCGGTGCTTGGACAGACGGCGGCAATCTCGAAGCGCAACGTCTTATTGTAGAATCGCTGCGCTATGAAGACGATTGCCTTATTCCTACTGGCCGCGTCGGTTTTACCGGCAGCGGATGTCTATTCATCATGGAAACGCCCGCGGGCCTTGGCCTTAATCGGGGACCGCTATCACTCCCCCACCTATATCCGCGACGGCTTGATCCCGGCGCTGGTTCGCGAGAATATTCCCGTTACGTTCATCACCGATGTCACGCAGCTGAATGCGGAATCGCTGAAAGATCATCAGTTGTTGATCATTCTTCGTGACGGCATGAACTGGCCCGATGGCTTCGACAAGCCCGCTGTCAAATGGATGACCGATGCGCAACAACAGGCCATCTGGGATTTTGTTTCAAATGGCGGTGGCTTCCTCGCGCTGCACAACTCGCAGGGAATCTATCCTCCGAATGGCCTTTACTACAAGCTGTTCGGCGGAGACTATGGCGGGCATCCTAAGCCCTATGTGTTTACCGTGCGGATAGACGACAAGAATCACCCGATTACCAAGGGCGTGGAGGATTTCGAGATTTACGACGAGCAGCATACGGTGAAGTACTATCGGGATCGCCAGCATATGCTGATGCGCACGATGGCGCGCGACAACCTCGCCGCCGCGGGTGGCTGGTGGTGGGAGGAAGGCAAGGGCCGCTTTGCATATCTGTCGCCCGGACACACGCCGGACGCGCTGAATCATCCGATGATGCAGCGCCTGATGCGCAACGCCATGAACTGGCTGCTGAGAACAACGCCCGCCGAGTAGCGGGCGTTAGCTGACGGCGGGCGCTAAAAGCTTCAATCCCACAATCCCCGCAACGATCAGAAAGATGCATAGCAATTGAGCAACGGACGCGCTCTCGCCAAACAGTACGATCCCGGCAATTGCGGTTCCGACCGTGCCGATTCCCGTCCAGATCGCGTAAGCGGTTCCCAAAGGCAACGTTCGAATTGCCACGCCGAGCAAGCCTAAGCTGATAACCATCGATGCAACCGTGCCGATCGTCGGCCAGAGGCGCGTAAACCCCTGCGTGTACTTCAGGCCGACTGCCCAGCCGATTTCCAAGAGTCCAGCAGCAACCAGGATCACCCAAGCCATAATAGTTTCCCTTCAAGTGGCGATTTGGGGTCGTCCCCAGTT
The DNA here is from genome assembly GCA_964441675.1 of uncultured Solibacteraceae bacterium. Lineage (GTDB taxonomy): Bacteria > Acidobacteriota > Terriglobia > Bryobacterales > Bryobacteraceae > JAPKYZ01. The sequence continues at coordinate 1,282 of CAYTVP010000338.1, forward strand.
TGTCTGATCGGATTGGCGAGGTCGTCCCCGCTTCCCGGATGGGCCAAGAGAAAGCCCGTCCTCTTCGGCAAGGATAGCAACGAGATCGGCGATACCCGGTAGTAATTCGTGCTGCCAGGGTGCAGCGGTACGCTGATAGTTTGTGAGCCGAACCTCGCCCACCACCCGGGCCATGAACTGGTCGCTCGCGATCGGCTTCGGCATGCTGATCGGAAAGACGACAGCATATTGGCTTACGGCATCGACGGCGATCCTGTCCGATGCGGCCGAATCGATCATCCATATAATCGGTGTCGGATTCGCAGCCGCGGCGCTTCGTCTGGCGGCACGGCCCGCCACTGACCGTTATTTGTACGGTTACGAACGGGTCAGCTTCTTCTCCGCGGGCTTTGAAGGCGGGTTGATCGCCTTTGCCGGCGTCGGCATTCTCGTTGAAGCCGGCCGGCAATTGATTCACGGCACCGAGATCCGCCGGCTCGGTGTAGGGACGCTCATCATCCTCGCTGCCTCCGTCATCAATCTGATACTCGGCTGGTACCTGGTGCGTGTCGGCCGTAGAGAGCACAGCATCATTCTCGAAGCGAATGGGAGCCACGTCCTGTCCGATAGCTGGACCAGCTTCGGCGTGCTGGCTGGGTTGGCCCTGGTGATGTTGACCGGATGGAAGCCATTCGATCCGATCTGTGCCGCGTTGGTCGCCCTGAATCTTTTATGGTCGGGCGGGAATCTGGTGCGGCGCAGCATTCGCGGGCTTTTGGACTGGGCAGATCCCGGCGTGGCACGAGAACTGGACGAAATCCTGCAGCGCCACACGGCCGAATATGGCATCCAATATCACCGCGTGCAGTTCCGCTCAACCGGCAGGAGGCTGATCGGCAGCGTGCATCTCCTGTTCCCCTCCGGTATGTCGATTGGCGAAGCGCACCGAATCGCGACCGAGATTGAAGATCGCATCGCGAACGAGATGCGGCTCCCCGTCGAGATCACCACGCATCTCGAGTCGACGGAAGATCACGCGCAGGTCCACCGCCAGCGGCAGCAGCAGGGGTGAGTGTCGGGCTCTTGTTACGATGGAATTCCGCACTCCCCGATGGCGCTTCGTCTTTACAACACCCTTACGCAGAAGGTGGAAGAGTTTGTCCCGGCCGATGGGAAAACCGTCCGCATGTATACTTGCGGGCCCACTGTCTATAACTACGCGCATATCGGCAACCTGCGCACATACACTTGTCAGGATTTGCTCCGCCGGTGGTTGAAGGTACGCGGCTTCACACTCAATCACGTCATGAACATCACCGATGTCGATGACAAGATCATCCGCGACGCCGGCAAGGCCGGTCTCAGCCTGAAAGATTTTACAGCGAAGTATGAAGAAGCGTTCTTCGAAGATACGCGGAAATTGCGCCTGGAGCGGCCCGAGCACATCGCGCGGGCCACGGAACATATCGATGACATGGTGGTCTTCATCGAAGAACTGTCGACCAAGGGATACACATATGCGAGCGACGGGTCTACCTACTACTCGATCGCGAAGTTCCCCTCCTATGGGAAACTATCCCATCAGAACTTTTCGGGAATCAAGACAGGAGCGCGCGTAGACGTCGACGAGTACGACAAGGACAACGCACGGGATTTTGTCTTGTGGAAAGCTCGCAAGAACGGCGAGCCCTATTGGGAGACACCGCTCGGCAAAGGCCGGCCCGGCTGGCATATCGAATGCTCTGCGATGGCCATGAAGTATCTGTGGGACACGCTGGATATACACGCAGGCGGAGTCGATCTGACCTTTCCGCACCACGAAAACGAAATCGCTCAGTCGGAGGCATTGTCCGGCAAGCCCTTCGCGCGCTTCTGGATCCATTCCGAGCACCTTTCGATCGATTGGACCAAGATGTCCAAGTCGTTAGGAAATATTTATACTCTTCGGGATCTGATCGAAATGGGTTACGCACCCGAAACCTTGCGGTATTTGTTGGCGTCGGTACCGTATCGGAAGAAGCTGAACTTTACTTTCGACGGCCTGAAAGCTGCGCAGACATCGATCGACCGCCTTCGAAATTTTAAGCTGCGTCTCGAAACGGCCACATTTCCGGAAGGCGCGGACCCTGGAATTCGAAAGCGCACGCAGGAGGCGCTGACACATTTCGAGGAGGCACTCGACGACGATCTCAATACGGCCGAAGCGCTTGCAGCGGTTTTCGAGTATGTCCGGGACGCCAACACGGCCACGGACCAGCAAAAGTTCTATGCCGCGAACGTGCTGGACGCGCTCAATCTGCTCTCCTGTTTTGACGCGGTTTTCGATGTACTGACGCCTACCGAAGCACAGGGGGGCTTGACGGATGAAGAGATCGACAAACTCGTCGAGGAACGAACCAGTGAAAAGAAGAAGCGGAACTTCGCGCGGGCGGACGAGATTCGCGACCAGCTGGCCGTGAACGGAATCGTTCTCGAAGACACAAAGGACGGAGTGCGCTGGAAAAGAAAGCAATGAAGATTCAATCCAAGGCAGTGCATGCCGGCGACCGCAAGGCCGCCGGCGATCAGGTGCCGGTAACGACGCCCATCTATACCGCTTCGTCTTTTTACTACCCGGACATCGAAACCGCCGACAAGGTGTTCGCCCAGGAACAGCACGGCTACGTTTACGCGCGTTATCACAACCCGACCAACGAGGCTGTCGAGGCCCTGATATCCGAACTCGAATCCGGCGCCGGCGCGTTAGCAACCTCGTCCGGGATGATGGCGATCCAGTTGGCGCTACAAGCGGCCTTGCTGGATCGAAAGAAAACAATTCTGGCGTCAACCGCTCTGTACGGGGCGACTGTCCGCCTGCTCGATACGGTCATGGCGTCCTTTGGGTGCGACGTCAACTATGTCGATGTCTGCGATTTCGATGCCGTCGCGCAGAAGCTCGAAGATCTGAAGCCGGGGTGTCTGCTGCTCGAGACAATCTCGAACCCCATACTTCGCGTCTGCGAGGTAGACCGTCTGGCCGCCGTTGCGCGCGAAACCGGAACGGCGATGATCGTCGACAATACCTTCGCCACGCCGCTGCTGATGCGCCCCCTCGAAATGGGCGCTCATTTCTCCGTACACAGCGCCACGAAGTTTTTATCCGGACACGGCGACGTGATGGGCGGCTTTGTCGTTGCCGATGCGGAACACATCGAAACCGTGCGCAGCATCTCGCGGATTTCCGGACCGGCGATGGGCCCGTTCAATGCCTATCTCGCCATGCGCGGTATCAAAACGTTTCCGCTGCGTATGGAACGGCAATGCCGCAATGCGATCTGCGTGTTTGACTGGCTTTCGAAGCATCCGCGCATCGCACGCATTCATTTCACAGGCGATCCTCAGCATCCGGATGCGGCGGTCATCCGGCGGCTGATGCCGGACAGCTTGACGGGCGCAATGGTGAGTTTCGAGTTGCGCGATGCCGGACGCGAACAGGTATTCGAGTTTCTGAATCGCCTGCAGATGATCGTTCCGGCCACATCTCTTGGCGACGTTCATACGATGATTCTCTATCCGTCTATGTCTTCGCACCGGGACATTTCCCCGAAACAGCGCCAGCGGATGGGGATCAGCGACAGCCTCCTCAGAGTTTCGGTCGGAATCGAAGCTGCCGAAGATATCATCGCTGACCTTGAGCAGGCATTGGGGTAACCTCAACAAAGCCGGATGCTTCTTTACGCACTAACCGTCTTCGTTAGCGCATTCTTACTTTTTCAGGTACAGCCCGTTATCGCCAAGATGATCCTGCCGTGGTTCGGCGGATCGGCAATGGTTTGGACCAGTTGCATGCTGTTCTTTCAGGTGGCGCTCTTGGCGGGCTACGCTTATTCGCATTCGTTGGTCCGGCGTCCGCTGGCCCGCCAGG
>CAYTVP010000339.1:0-5143 GCA_964441675.1 uncultured Solibacteraceae bacterium
CTTGCAGCCGATGCACTTCGTCATGTCGAAGTGGAACCGGTACTGCTCTCCCGCATCAGGCTTGCGGTTCGGGATCAGCCGCGTGGTTTCGCGAATGTTCACCAGACCAACCGGATTGCGGGCTTGATCGGGAATGTACAGAAGCTCGCTGTCGAACAGCGGCAGAGTCGTCATACTGCCGCTTCCAGGAACGAAGGCGTGTGCCGCCGGTTGCGGAGGCGGACAACCTCGCCAATTATCATCACTGCCGGTGCTGCCACCTGGACCGTGCGCCGCGCCGTCTCGCGTAACGTTGCTTCGACAACACGTTCACGATCGGTAGAGGCCCATTCGATGAATGCCACCGGCTGTTCCGGCGGACGGCCACAAGCAATCAGGCTACCGGCGATGACATCCCGATGGTCCACCCCCATCAACACGATCAGCGTGTCGATGGCCCGATAATCCGGCCAGTTGAGCGATGTCACGCTCTCGCGATGTCCGGCGATGATGGTGAACGAGCCGGCCACACCCCGATAGGTCAACGGAATGCCGGCAAGCGTTGGCGCCGCAACCGCCGCGGAAATGCCCGGGACTACTTCGCACTCCAGCCGGTGCCGAATCAGAAAATCCAGCTCTTCGCCGCCGCGTCCAAACACCATGGGATCGCCGCTCTTCAGGCGGACAATTGTGGGAACTTTGGAGGCGTACCGCAGGATCGAGGAGAAGATCTCGCTTTGAACGTCCTCTTGCTGGCCGAGTTGTTTGCCGGCGTAAATGAAGATCGCGTCAGGATTCGCTAAGGCAAGAACTTCGGCGGACACTAAGCGGTCGTAGATCACCACGTCCGCCTGCTCAAGCAGTCGCGCTGCTTTTCGTGTCAGCAGATCCGGATCGCCCGGGCCTGCACCCACCAGATACACTTTGGCCTTGCTCGCCATGTCCGCTCCTTGCGAGATCGATAAACAGGCGTCAGTCAACAAACACGAGGGACAGTCAGCCTGATCAACAACTGGAAAAGGGCGGCTCGATCATTGAGCCAAGGTGGGATTGCGTACGGGGCTCCCAGCTAAGCGCCGGAAACCCGTTCGTTTCGCTAGCGAACAATCACAGTGTAAGGGAAGACGCCTTTGAAGAAAAGAGTTTTCCCGATCAAAAAAATTTCTGATCCTGATTTAGCCGATTAATCGCGATTGTACGCAGGGACTTTCGGGACAAAACCGCGTTCCTAGTTCGAACTCTCGGATGCGCGGGCACGAGTCCGTTTTGGAGCCGTAACCGCTGCGTCCAGGCGCGCACCAATCGCACCGAACTCGGCGGTGGGGCCGTTCCACCGTAGCTGCTCGACGTCTTCGAACACCTGGATGTCCGTACGCAAAGTGGCAAGAGTCCGGAACAGGAGCGCGCGGCCGCGCTCAACCGCTAGCGTGTGAGCCAATGCGCCCGCGTTGGCGGCGTTCACTTGCCAGTCGCGCCAGTCTTCCGGGATGGATTCCAGATGGCCAAACTTTGCGAGAACGGCAGCGGAAGATTTTGCACCCCATCCGGGAAGACCGGGATAGCCGTCCGCGGCGTCCCCCACGAGAGCCAGATAGTCCGGAATAGACTCCGGCGGAACGCCGAATTTTTTGATTACGCCGGCTTCATCGAATATGGCTCTGGTGCGGCGGTTCAGCTGCACAACACGGCCGCCACGAACGCATTGGGCCAGGTCCTTGTCCGGCGTGCAGATAATCACGCGATCGACCCGATGATCGCGAGCAGCTGCTGCCGCTCCTGCGGCCAGGGCGTCGTCGGCTTCAAATTCCACCATCGGCCACACGACAATGCCGGCAGCGAGCAACACTTCTTCGAGCAATGGGAACTGTGAGAGCAAGGTCGGGTCCACGCCGGCGCTTGATTTATAACCAGGCCACAGTTCGTTGCGGAAGGACTCGATCACATGATCGGTCGCAACCGCAATGTGAGCGGCACCTCCCTTAATCATGCCCAGCAGCGATCGAAGCACGCCGCGAACAGCACCGACCTCACGGCCATCCTGATCGCACGCCGAAGGGACGGCGTAAAAGTGCCGGAAGAGCTCGTATGTGCCGTCTACAAGATGAACTTCAATGCCCAAGTGGATTTGTTTACCGTGTGATGAACCGCTCGTACGCGCCCGGCTTCTTCCACCAATAGCCTTCGGCTTCGCGTGCAGAATCGTAGGATGAATTGGGTTGCGGCAGCTTGGCACCGGTTTCGGTAAGCCATGCATCGAGCAGCTTTGCCAACTCGCGAGCCCGTTCGGGCTGCGACGCAGCCAGATTCTTCGTCTCGCCGATATCGCTTTCGAGGTCGTAGAGTTCAATGTGCTGATCTTCGTGAAAACGAATCAGCTTGTAGTTATCCTGGCGGACAGCGCTGGCAGGACGTCCCAGCTGATTGCTGTAGTGCGGATAGTGCCAGAACAAAGCGCGGCCCGATTCCGATTTTCCGCTTCGTAGTAACTCCGAAAAACTGCGTCCATCAACATTCCGGGGGCTTTGCTGGCCGGTCAGCTCGGCGATCGTCGGAAGAAAATCGATACTCGACACTGGATGGTTTTCGACGGCGCCTTTGCGAAGGCCTGGTCCTCGTACGATTAGAGGGACGCGAATTCCGCCTTCGTAGACGTGGCCCTTCCCTTCACGGAGCGGCGCATTCGAAGTAGTGGGCTTCAATAGCCATTCGGGAGCGCTCAGTCCGCCATTGTCGGAAACAAAGATCACGACGGTGCGATCGGCTATCTTCGCGTCGTCGAGAGCTTTCAACACTCGGCCAACATTCTGGTCCAGGCTCCAGATCATGCCCGCATAGACGGGATCGTTGTGTCCGGCGCCAGGCTTCACCTTCGACTTAAATCGGGCGGCATCTTCCTCCTTGGCCTGCAATGGAACATGAGGAGCAAAATGGGGCAAATAGACAAAGAATGGTTGTTCGCGGTTGGAACCGATAAATCGGATCGCTTCGTCAGTAATCCGGTCGGTGGAATACTCTCCATCGCGGCCGCTGATTTCGGGGTTCTTGCCGCGCCATCCCGGATAGAAGTAGTTACCGCCACCGGCAGGCAGAAACGTCGTATCGAAACCCTGATAGCCGGGGCCGAACCCTTGTCCTCCGAGATGCCACTTGCCAAAAATCCCTGTGCGATATCCGGCGGTCTTTAGCGTTTCGGCTAGTGTTATTTCCCCGAGCGGAAGTTGTTGGACGCTTTCGACGCCAATCAGCTTGGAGTACGGCGTAGGGTGCGTCCCGGGTAGATAGTTTGTCAAACCCAACCGGGCAGGGTACTTTCCAGTCATGATGCTGGCTCGCGTCGGAGAACACACCGGACAAGCGGCATAGGCGTTGGTGAATCGGACTCCCTGACCAGCCAGCCGGTCGATGTTCGGCGTTTCATAAAACGTGGACCCGTACGAGGAAAGATCGGTCCACCCTAAGTCATCCGCCAGGATGAAGACGACGTTCAGCCGCTCCTGTTGGGCGGAAACAGGAAGAAACGTTCCGACAGCTGAACCGGCCAGCTGAAGAAATCGCCGCCGATTCAGGTCCATTGTTGCTGGCATGACTTCACATGCTGTAAAAGAACTCTTCGTATACGATCTTGCCACCATCGACTTTGTAAACGGCGATTTCTTCCATTTGGAAGCGCTTGTTCTCCGGTTTAAACGTGACGTCCATCTTGAACTTTACAGCGAAATGCGAGCCGGTAACCAGTGGACCGTCTACCTTCGACGAGTGGACTTCATGGTTGGCAACCCACCACTCGCTCTTCGCCTGAACCGCAGCGAGACCCTTCGATTCGCGGGATTGGCCGGGCGCCGCAGAGGCTTCCACGCTGACAATATCGGGAGAATAAAGCGCCTCGGCGGCTTCCTCGAACTTCCCAGCCGAGCAAAGCTGCACAAGCCGATCGGCGACTTCTTGGATTGTCATCATAGTTCTCCGGTACAGATATTCTCCACGAGCCTAACATGGCCGCAACATCATTTTAGAGACATGACGTTTAATTCATTCATATTGAAATTCAGAACCGTGACCGCGCTGTAACCTTACTTGTTTAACGACCGCCTTATCACGATCGAGGTTAGAAATGAAATTATTCAGGACAGCCGCAATAAATGTGATTCTTATCACATTTATCGCGAGCCAAACGAGTCTTGCGCAGCGACAGGATGATGCGTTCTTCGATAACAGTATTGTCCAGGAAATTTATCTGGATCTACCGGAATCTGATTGGCAAGATTTGCGCGATAACTATCTCGAAGATACTTACTATTCGAGCGATTTCCGTTGGAACGATGTCACAGTTCAAAACGTGGCAATACGCTCCCGAGGATCCGGAAGCCGAAGCCCGGAGAAACCGAACCTACGGGTGAATTTCAACCGGAATGTCTCGGGACAGAAGTTTCTGGGGCTCAGCGATGTGACTCTAAAGGCGAACAATCAAGACCACTCCATGATTCGCGAGACGGCGAGTTTTGCGCTGATGCAGCGCATGGGCATAGCTGCACCTCGCGAAGCGCCGGTACGCCTGTTCATTAACGGCGAGTTTTTTGGTCTGTATACGATCGTTGAAATGATCAATGAAGATTTTCTGTCTCGCGTGTTTCAGGAATCGGATGGATATCTTTATGAATACGAGAATCCAGCCAACTATTATTTCGACTACCTTGGTGACGATCCCTCAATCTATCTTGATTACTTCTCACCGGAAACTAATGAAGACGAACCGGACATCGACACATTAATGGAGATGATCCGGGTGGTCAATTTTGCCTCGGATGAGGAATTTGAAAGCGCTGTTACTCCATATGTAAACCTCGAGCAGTTTATGAAAATCATTGCTGCTCAGAACTATCTTTCCGATGGAGACGGCATCCTGAGCGATGTTTTTGGAATGAACAACTTTTATCTTTACCGGTTCCGGGACAGTACTCAGTTTGTTTTCCTGCCGTGGGACATGGATCTTAGCTTCGGGCCGTTTGATAAATCCATCGTGGCCGGAATAGATAAGAATGTTCTCGCCAGGCGCGCTTTTCAGGTTCCTCGTCTCCGCCAGATCTATCTTGATTCGCTCGCTCTGGCCGCTGCTACAGCGGGCGCGGAAGGCGGATGGCTGGAGGAGGAAATGCGCCGGCAACAC
>CAYTVP010000340.1:0-5130 GCA_964441675.1 uncultured Solibacteraceae bacterium
CGGAGAATGACCACTCGCGAGCAAACTTTTTCTACTACTTCGAGGACATGCGAACTGTAAAGGATGATCTTGCCTGCACCGGCTAGCTGCTTCAACAGTGTTCGCACAACCAACGCGGTGGTGACATCAAGGCCCGAAAACGGCTCGTCGAGAATTAGCAATTCGGGATCGTGCAGGAGCGCGGACGACAGAAGGATCTTCTGGCGCATGCCCTTGGAATACCCTGAAAGCGGTGAATGCCGGTCTTCCCAGAGGCCGAAGAGCCGCAAAACTTCATCCATCCGCCGGTCGAGCACTGTCCGCGGCAAGCCGCGCAGCCGACCGGTGAGCTGCAGATATTCGCGGCCGCTCAGGCGGGGATACAGATGAGCTTCCTCAGGAACGTAGCCCATCATTCGCGCACCCTCCGCTGTCAGGATTAGACCCTGAAGGGTACGGCGTTGTTCCCGCTACTTGAGTTCGGGACTGGATGCGGTCGCCGGCTCGGCGCCGTAATTCTGACGAATGACCAATGTCTGGTCGCTAAAGAATGTGCGCGTCCCGGTATTGTTGAACGCAACCGGATTGGCGTTGACGGTATAGCCCGTCGGGCTGCCTTGCAGAGTAAAGCGATAACCCTGCTTTTCACCGCTAGCCAAGTCGCCGGGGAGCAGATCCGCCGCCGCCGGACCCGGGTTCCCTCCGCTGCCGGCCGGGCCAAGCTCGGTGAGCGTCGTCGCAAATTTTCCGTACGTCGAGTAATACTGCGTCTGCGCCTGATGTAGCGCCACGACGTGCCGGATGGCCGCCATTTCCTGTGCCTGCATCCGGGTACGGTTCAGTTTCGGTACCGCAATGGCCGCGATGATCAAGATGATCGCGATAACAATCAGAAGTTCAACAAGCGAAAAGCCGCGATTCCGGCGCCGGCGATCCTGTAAAGACATAACTCTCTTACTCTATGACGTTGCGGGATGCGATTTCGTGGAGCGCGCGGACGCGATTCCACAGCGGCATCAACCGGTCGAGCCGGAGGGCATTGGCGCCATCCGAACGCGCCCGTTCGGGTGCCTCGTGAACTTCTACGAACAGCCCGTCAATTCCCGCACCCGCAGCCGCGGACGCAAGGATCGGGATGAACTCCGGCTGCCCTCCCGAAGCGGACCCCGCCGCGCCCGGAAGCTGGACGCTGTGCGTTGCATCAAAGACCACGGGAAACCCGAGATCCCGCATAATCTTCAGCCCCCGCATATCGACTACTAAATTGTTGTATCCGAAGCTGGAGCCGCGCTCGGTGAGAATAATATTGCGATTGCCGGTGCCGGCCACTTTTTCGGCGGCGTGGGCGATATCCGCGGGAGCCATGAACTGGCCCTTCTTGATATTCACTGCTTTACCGGTGCGGCCGGCGGCAATCAGAAGGTCCGTCTGGCGCGAGAGGAATGCGGGAATCTGCAGGATATCTGCACCCCGGGCGGCGGTCTCGGCCTGCCAAGGCTCATGAATGTCCGTCAGTACCGGGATGCCCATCGCCTGTACGCCCGCCAGAATCCGAATTCCCTCCTCGATGCCAGGCCCGCGAAAGCTTTGCGCGCTCGAACGATTCGCCTTATCGAAAGACGCTTTAAAGATAAAGCCCGGAGCGATAGAACGAATCGATTCCGCAAGAAACCGGACATGCTCTTCGCTTTCGATGACACACGGTCCGGCAATGAGCGCCAACGGTCCGCCGCGTTCAATTAGCATGCGCCGTTTCGGTAAACAGCGGCTGCGCTTCCCTGGCCTGCCGTTTCTGGCGATTCGCGTAGGCGGCAGCAATGAACGACCGGAACAACGGATGCGGTTCGAGCGGCTTCGATTTGAACTCCGGGTGGAACTGGCAACCGAGATACCACGGATGATCCGCGATCTCGCAGATCTCGACATACGTGCCGTCCACGCTCTGTCCGGTAAGCTTCAGCCCGTGGCTGGTCAATACCTGCTCGTACTCGCGATTGAACTCATACCGATGCCTGTGGCGCTCGCTGATCTCAGGCACCTGGTAGGCCTCGCGCGCGCGGCTTTCCTCGGCCAGCCGGCACGTGTAGGCACCCAGCCGCATCGTCCCGCCAAGCTCGTCCACGCCCTTTAGCTCCCTCAGTTTGTAGATCACGCGATGCGGGGTGGCAGGCTCGAATTCCGTCGAGTCCGCGCCAACCAGATTGCAGACATTCCGGGCGAACTCGATAACCATGGTCTGCATTCCCAGACAGATGCCGAAATATGGCGTCTTCGATTCGCGCGCGTAGCGGATCGCATTAAGCATACCGGCAATTCCGCGCTTACCGAACCCACCGGGAACCAGAATGCCGTCAAATCGCTCCAACTCGCGGGAACAATCAGGCCACGTCATGAGCGCCGACTCAATCCAGGTAATGTTGCATCGCAGCTTGTGAGACCACGACCCGTGCAGAAGCGCTTCTTTCAAACTCTTATAGGAATCCTCATACTCGACGTATTTGCCCACCAGAGCGATATCCACCTCATCAATCGGATTCCGCAGCCGCTCCACCATGGCGGTCCAATTCGCGAGGTCGCGGTCGCCAGCTTCGAGGCGCAGCAAACGGAGGACGATCTCGTCTACCTTCTGCTCGGCCAGCACCAATGGGACTTCATAAACGCTCTCGACATCCTGCGTCGTAATGACGCTGTCGGCGGCGACATCGCAAAACAGGGCAATCTTGCCTTTTACGTCCGCAGCCAGGGGACGCTCGCTGCGGCACAGCAGGATATCCGGCTGGATACCGATAGCCCGCAACTCCTTCACCGAGTGCTGAGTCGGCTTGGTTTTTAGCTCCTGAGCCGCAGCGATCCAGGGAACAAGAGTGACATGAACGAAGAGTGCATTTTCGCGGCCAACCTCGTGACGCATCTGGCGGATCGCTTCGAGAAACGGGAGTGATTCAATGTCGCCCACCGTACCACCGATCTCCACGATCACGACATCGGCCTCATTCATCAGCTTTTTCATCGCGGCCTTGATTTCGTCGGTGACATGCGGAATCACCTGAACCGTCTGGCCGAGATAGTCGCCGCGCCGCTCCCTGGCAATAATCGACTCATAGATCCGCCCGCTGGTGAGATTGTTGGCCTGCGACAGGGGCGAATGCGTGAAACGCTCATAGTGGCCTAAATCAAGGTCTGTCTCCGCTCCGTCGTCGGTGACAAAAACTTCGCCGTGCTGGAACGGACTCATCGTTCCCGGATCGACATTGAGATACGGATCAAACTTCTGCAGACACACCCGCAGACCGCGGCTTTCGAGCAAACAGCCAATCGATGCCGCTGCAATACCCTTTCCCAGGCTGGAAACGACACCACCGGTAACGAAAATGAACTTAGCCATGAATTTTGGCGGCGTCAAACAGGCCGCAAACCCGCTCCAGATCTTCGGGCGTATCGACTCCGATGGACTGGTATTCTGTTTCCGCCACACGGATTCGGTGGCCATTTTCGAGCGCGCGCAGCTGTTCCAGTTTCTCCGCCTCCTCTAAAGGCCCCACGGCCAGATCTGAATATTTCAGCAGAAATTCCCGCTGGTAGACATACAAGCCAATGTGTTTGAACCACGTTCTGTGCTGTCCGCGGAAGAACGGAATTGGCGAGCGGGAAAAGTAAAGGGCATCGCCATTTCTTGCGGTCACCACTTTGACGACATTCGGATTCTCGATCTCGCGAGGATCCTCGATTTTTCTCTTCAGTGTGGCCATTGGAACTTCATCCCTGTCCAGAATGGCCAGCACCAAGGTGTCGATCGCGCCAGGGTCGATCAATGGCTCGTCGCCCTGAATGTTAACGATGATGGATGCTTTTTCGGAGGCAGCAACCTCCGCGACGCGATCGGTCCCGGAGCGATGATCATCGCGCGTCATTCGAACCGGTGCCCCAAACTGCCGGGCGGCGGCGGCGATCCGGTCGTCATCTGTGGCGACGATGACGTTGCTCAGATAGCGCGCCGCGGCGGCACGTTCATAAACATGCTGCAGCAAAGGTTTTCCGGCAAGGGAGGCAAGTGCTTTTCCAGGGAATCGCTGTGATGCAAACCGGGCAGGAATGACGCCCAAGATCTTGGTCGGCACATTCGAGCTTACCATGGGGAGTGCCCGCCACAATCGAAGGCTGGACTGTCACGCCAGACGAATTTGCTTCGTGGATTCTTCTGGACCGGCCCGGCTTCCTCGTGCTCGATAAACCGGCAGGCATTGTCTGTCATCCCTCTAAAAACGGCCCCTGGTCCAGCCTGATTGGCGCGGCTCGAGAATTTCTCGGTCTGCCGGTGGTTCACTTGCCGTTCCGGCTCGATCGCGAGACATCGGGTGTGCTGCTGGCCGTGCGAGATCGGGACCTGGCTTCGGAGATCAGCACGGCGGTGGAGCGCCGGCTGGTTCGCAAGACGTATCTGGCGATTCTCATCGGCGAGTTAGAACAGCCGGTGATGGTGGACCGGCCGATCGCGCGCGATGCGGCGTCGCCCGTGTATGTGAAGCGATGCGTCGTCGAGCCGCCCGAGGGACAGCCCGCACTGACACGCTTTGAACCTTTATCCGTAGGCCGCGGGTACACTTTGGTGCGCGTTGTTCCGGCAACCGGGCGGCTGCATCAGATCCGCGTACATGCAGCGTCGATCGGCCATCCGATCGCGGGGGACAAGATTTATAGCGGCGACCCGACATTGTTTTTGGACTTTATGCGGGACGGCTTTTCGGGACGCGTTGCGGCTACTTTACCGATCGACCGCCAAGCGCTGCACTGCGAAAGTGTGGCGTTTCTGCTGGGGGAGGTGAGTTATGCGTTCTGTGCGCCGCTGTCAGGGGACTTAGTGGCGTTTTGCGACAAGCGTAGCGTTGTCGTGCCGCGTTAGATACGGCGCGGTGCAGTTGTAACAAATCGGATGGAACAAGTTGCTCAATCGCAGGGGGTTCTCCCTCTATGCTCCAGAATAGGTGCGGCCAACTCGCGAAGGCGTCCGGAACCCACTCATGAGCGCCACCTACGCTGAGAATCTCGCGGATCGGAATCCACTAGAGAAAAATGAATTCATACAGAAAAGGAGAACGCGTGCGCCATACCGCGCGGACGGAGTGGGGCTTGGGTGAGGTCATTCAAGACCAA
>CAYTVP010000341.1:0-5120 GCA_964441675.1 uncultured Solibacteraceae bacterium
GACCCCTCTTTCGCCTTATGAGACGACAACGGCTGCGTCAAACGAACAACGAGCCGCGTGCCCGCGGGAACTCCGGATTCCACCGAAAGATCGGCTTTCGGAAGGGTAATCAATGCTTCCTGGCCGCGCCGCGCCACGATCATATTCGGTCCGTCCGTCCACCATCGTCCGTTTTCAGCTCCGTCGCTTTTGAGCACCACTGCGGAACCATCCTCGAGAAATTGCACGGAAGCGAATGGTGTGTTTCCTCCGATGCGATAGATCCGGTGCCGGTCCCGCGCCATCACATCATCCATCCCGGCGCGGACAAGTTGCCCGTCCAGGGCGGTATAGATCAGATTTCCGTCCTCGAGCTTCGGCTGCGACGCTCCGGTAAAGATGCTTCGGATCGCATACGGGTCGGCAGCGAGGACAACCGGCTGGTTCGTCGTCGAATCCATGCCGCTCAGAACGAACACAGACTCACGGCCATCCTTTGCTTCTAGTTCGAGCAACGTGGCTGCGAGTATCGGACTGTCTCCAAGCGAACGGCTTTTTCCTGTTGCTCCCTCGTAAAAACGGAGATGGTAATTCGGGTAGTTTTTGCGGGGCGGGACGATTGCGAGGATATTTCGCTGTCCGTTCACCGTCCAGGCCGCGGTCGCCTTGCTCACCACCCGGCGCGTCTTGCCGTTCACGACCGCAGTAACACGGCCAGCTTGTTCGCCCGGCTTTTTGTCGACACGCAAATCGTTTAGCGTTAAATCCTGGCTGAACGCCACCGGCCAGCAGGAGAGCAAAAGCAGGAATCGTCTAAAGACATCCCGGAGCAACAAACATTTTATTGTAGCTTCGAGTCAAATCGTCAGAAAATTTCTATCACATTAGCCCGCTGGAGAGCGCTGGAGAAAAGACATTCAGCGATATATAATCGCGTAACCCCGGGAAGAGCTGCACACCGTCCGAGGCCGAGGAAGAGGACTACCTATGAAGCCGTATTATCAGATCGTATTTGCCGCCATCATGACCTGTTTCTGGATTGCGGAACCAACACCCGCCCAAGTCTCCACAGCTACCGTCACAGGCACCGTTGCGGACCCGCAGGGCGCGGTAGTCACCGGCGCGCAGCTGGTGCTGCAAAACATCGATACCAATGTCGAGCTTCGCACCCAGACCAATGAATCCGGCATCTACCGCATCCAGAACATAACCGTCGGCCGGTACACATTAACGGCATCCGCCTCGGGATTCGGTACCAGAAAAATTGAGACATTTAACCTCACTGTTGGACAGATCGCCACGCTGGATTTTCGCCTGGAGGTGGGCGCCGTTGCCGAAGCCGTAACCGTGCAGGCAGCCGCGGCGCAGGTGCAAAGCTCGTCAGCCGAACTCGGTACCGTCATTGAACAAAAACAGGTTGTTGACCTTCCGCTGAACGGCCGCAGTTTTACCAGCATGTTGCTGCTTCAGCCCGGAGTGAATGTCGCGGGTATTGGCGGCAGTCAAAGTCTCAGCTACACCCGCACTCTTCCGGGTCAAGTCGTCTACAACCCCTCGGTAAACGGACAGAATAACCGCGCCAATATGTACCTGCTGGATGGCGTCGTCAATATCGAAACGTTCGGAAACGCTTACGCAATTCCGCCGATCATCGACACCATCCAGGAATTCAAGGTGCAATCCCACAATGATTCATCTGATATCGGCATGGCGGCTGGCGGCACCATCAACGTTGCAACCAAATCCGGCACCAACGAATTTCATGGTTCAGCCTGGAATTTTCACAAAAACAACGTACTGACGGCACGCAATTATTTCCTGCCCACTGTTCCTGTCACCCGCACAAACCAATATGGCGTCACGGCCGGTGGACCCGTCTTTATCCCGAAGCTGTACAACGGCAAAAACAAGTCCTTTGTCTTCGGTGGCTGGGAAGGATTTCGCTATAGCGAGCCGGCGTTCACGTACTTCAACGTTCCCTCGGAAGCCAATCTGCGCGGAGATTTCAGTGATCAAACCCGGCAGATTTTCGATCCGTTATCCACGCGCGTCGGCCCTTCCGGAGCCTACCTCCGGGATCCCTTTCCCGGCAACGTCATTCCGGGCGAACGTATCGACCCGACAATGCGCTACTACTATCAGACACTGGTCCCGCTGCCTACCGATACAGGCCGTACCGGCTTTAATCAAGTGAACACCGCGAGCCGGTCGCGCAAACAGGATTCCTACACAATCCGCGGCGATCATTACTTCAGCGAAAACGATCAGGTCTGGTTCCGATACAGCGCTCTCGACCAGCTTGGGCTCAACCCCGCGCGCACCAATGTTATGGCCGAGAACAAAATGATCGCTCACAATCTCGGCGCAAGCTGGAACCACACATTCGGCCCCACCAGCATGATGCAGATCATGTACGGCAAGTCGTTCGTTGAACTTCCCGATAACACACGCTACTTAAACCTGCCCTCCGACTTTGCCTCCAACATGCAATTACCTTCGGGGCTGACCCAATACAATACCGGCGGCGTTACGCTCTTTCCGTCGATCAACGTCGACAACTGGTTTACCGGCGGTGAAAACTACACGGTCAATCGTCCGGGTGACAACTGGATGTTCAAGGGCAGCTACTCCAAGATCATCGGTAACCACACCATACGCATCGGAGCGGAGTTTGTCCGCGCCGATATGCGGCAGATCATCGACTACCACAGCGTCAACTTCCGTGAATATGAAACAGCCGACCCAAGTAACTCCGCAGCCACGGGCAACTCCGTCGCCTCGTCCCTACTGAATGTGCCTTATACTTCCACCCGGCGCGATCTACTCGAAAGCCTCCGCTTCGGGGGCGCCTTTGGGGCCTATATCTCCGACTCCTGGAAAGTCACTCCGCGGCTGACCGTTAATCTTGGCCTGCGTTATGACTATGTCTGGATTCCGCCGTTCGGGAAAGTGGAAGACAACAATATCTTTACCGGCAACATGAACACCGATACCGGCCAGTACGCCGTACTGAAGGTTCCTGGTCCATGCAGCCAGCTCGGCCAGGCGCCCTGCATTCCAACGCCGGATGGTTCCCTGCCCGCAAATATTATTCAGGCGCCGAATGAACGCATCATGAACGGCAGTCCGGACATGATTGGACCGCGCATCGGTATCGCTTATCGCCTCACGGATAAAACAGCCGTCCGGACATCGTTTGGGCTGTTCTACGACAGCTGGGCCGGTGTTTATCAGTCGGCGCGCGGTATCGGTGGCAACTGGCCGATGGTAGCGACAACCCGCTACGAGAATCTGAACAATCCAACGCCCGCGAATCCTTTTCCCGGCGTTCGTCTCCAATCGGAATTCCTCGGTGCCACTACACTCCCGCCGGCTCTGCCGTGGGCGATGAACTGGTGGTACATGGATCCCGAGTGGGAAAACGGGTATTCGCTCCAGTGGAATTTCGGAATTCAGCATCAGGTAACACCGACAACCGTGTTGTCTGTGGACTATGCCGGTTCCGGCGGCCGGCGGCTCGATCTCGGCGCCAACCGGAATACTGCCGTCGTCCCGGGCCCCGGCTCGCCGCAAGAGCGCATGCGCTTCCCATATATGACGCCGACATACTTTGCGAAAAGTATTGGCCGCAACAACTACAATGCCCTGCAGGTTTCGTTGAAGAAGAGCTTTTCGAACGGGCTTTCCGGACTGATCAACTACACCTG
This sequence comes from uncultured Solibacteraceae bacterium, assembly GCA_964441675.1. Classification (GTDB taxonomy): domain Bacteria; phylum Acidobacteriota; class Terriglobia; order Bryobacterales; family Bryobacteraceae; genus JAPKYZ01. The sequence goes on from CAYTVP010000341.1 coordinate 3,687, forward strand.
GTCCAAGTCGATCGATATCGCCTGCTCGGGCTTCTTCGGTACAGAAGGATGCGCGGTGCAGAACGAATACGATCTCAACAGCAACCGCAGCGTTTCTTCTTATAACGTCCCGCACAATCTGGTCGGCAGCTTCACCTATGAGTTGCCTTTCGGTATGGGAAAGGCCTGGGCAAGCGGAAACCGCGTGCTCGACTACATCGTCGGTGGCTGGCAGCTAAACGGGATCGTCGTCCTGCGCGATGGCCTTCCCTTCCACGTTACTGTTCCAGGCGATATCGCAAACATTGGAAATCCGGGGACCTACATGCGTGCCAATGTCGTGGGCGATTGGCGTCTCGATCAGCGCTCGCCGGAAGTTTGGTTCAATAAGGCTGCCTTCGCGGCGCCCGCGCCGTTCACCTTCGGAAACGAAGGGCGCAATGTCATGAAAGGTGACTGGACGCGGTCTCTCGACGCATCGCTCTTCCGCAGTTTCCCGATCAAGGAAGCCATACGGGCTGAACTCCGGATGGAAGTATTTAACGCCACCAACACACCAATATTCGCTCTCCCGGACGGAAATCTGGCGAGCCCGTTTTTCGGGCAGAGCCGCTCCACCGCCAACAGCCCCCGTACCATTCAAATTGGTGCCAAGCTGAACTGGTGAGGTTGTTTCGAGTACTCGGCGGGCTGCTTTGTCTCCTTGGGACAGCGTCCGCCGAGTGCCCACCCGCGCCCGCCAGCGACCCGTACGCCGCAGGAGTTTGGCATGCCGAAGAAGGACGTACAAATTGCGCGATCCCTCTCTTAGAGCAGGCGGCGAAGCAGAACCCGAACGACGCCGGCGTACACAGCACCTTGGGTGCCGTATTGTTCCGCGAAAAACGCTACGCCGAGGCGGGACAATCGCTCGAACGCGCGGTGCGTTTGGCGCCCTCGTCTGTTTTTGCTCTCGATTACCTTGCCCAGGTGTATAGCGCCACCGGGCAGCATGGCAAGGCTGCGGCGGCGTTGAAGCGGGCGGCCGCGACCGACCCGGCAAATCTGGATCTCAAGCTGGCGCTCGCCGAATCGCTCTATGCGGACGGCCAAGCTGCCGCCTGCATCTCCGTGCTGCGCGAAGCATCCAGCCGCCATCCTCAAGATCCTCGCGCGCAGCGCGCCCTGGCAATTGCTCTTGGAGCCGCTTCGAAAGGCAATTTACTTCAAACCGGCCTGGATCTTCTGAAGGAGGAACGCTGGGCCGAGGCCGCGGTACCGTTGCGGCAGGCCGTGGCTGAGAATCCCTCGAACGCCCGCGCCATGACCGCTCTCGCCATGGCGCTCACCCGAATGCGACAGCTTGAGGAAGCCGCTGGAGTCTTGCGTAAAGTGGCGGAGCTCCAGCCGGATATCGCTGACTCATGGATGAACCTCGGCGCAACGCTGGCGGATCTCAGCCGTCACGAAGAGGCA
>CAYTVP010000342.1:0-2494 GCA_964441675.1 uncultured Solibacteraceae bacterium
ACGGGCGAGGATATTTACCTGAAAGAGGAGTTCATCAAGCTGGCGCAGTCCCACGCCGTCGATATCCTGCATCCCGATCTGGCGAGTTCGGGCGGGATCCTCGAAACGAAGAAAGTCGGCGACGCATGCGCCGAATATGGAGTTCCAATGGCTATGCATTTTGCCGGAACGCCTGTCAGCTTTTTTGCAAACGTTCACTGTGCCGCGGCAACAGAGAATTTCCTGGTGCTGGAGCATCACGGCGTCGATGTCGAATGGTGGGAAGACATGGTGGACGTACCGGGGGTGACAAAGCCATTCTCGAAGAAGGGGATGACCCGAGTTCCCGAAGGCCCTGGCTTGGGCTTTAAGTTGAACGAGGATGTTGTGAAGCAGCACCTGGGTGAGGGCGGCTACTTCGAGCCAACTCCAGAGTGGGACAAGGATCGTTCGAACGACCGGCTCTTCTCGTTTGCTCCCTTCTGGCGGAACCGGCAAGCGTAGGACTTATTTTCGGCGCGTGTAATAGCCGGAGCCATTGCCTTCGATGTACAATCCGGCAATGGTCAAATCGCTGGTTGTAGTGTTTTCTTTACTTGCTGGGTCGATGGCTTGGGCCGACGACCACGCGCTTCATGAACATATGGGACAGATCGGCAAAGCCATGGGCGGTTTGCGAAAGGCTGTTCAGGCAAAGGCCATGTCCGACGTCTCATCCGGTGCCGCTGTGATGATTGAGCACCTTCCGCCAACCGTGGGCGAATGGGAAAAACGGAACATGTCCGATGCAGTGGAATGGACAAAAGAATCCGTTGCTCATGCCAAAGATTTGAAGTCCGCTGCCGACGCCGGTGATTCCGAGAAAGTTTCTGCTAGCTTCAGCAAGCTGGGCGGCACCTGCAAATCCTGCCATCAGGCTCACCGGGAAGAAATTCCTGATACCAACCCCAAGAAGTACAAAATCAAGTAGCCACTGCCTTCCAGAATAGGAACCCAACCGCCAGGAGGAATGCTAGGAGAGCCTTGTATTCCTCATTGCGGAAATAGAGAGTCCAACTGAAAGGAACCTCCTGCTTCGTCTCCGGCATCGAGGGCAGAAACAGGCGAACCCTGCGCTCGTAATCGGCGAAATCCGGAAACAGTTTCCGAAGATGCTGTTCCTCCAGCTCTACGGCGGGCAGATAAACGAAGTAGAAAAACAGAAAGAACAGCCATGCCAGCAGCGGACGCTTCGCAGCCATGGCTAATCCCATCGCGGCAACGAACGACCCCGCATAAAGCGGATTGCGCAGCCATGCGTAGGGACCCGACGTAATCAGCCGCTGGTTTTTTTCAAGGTGTCCTGCCGCCCATCCGCGCAGCGCCAAACCCAGCGCGGCAACAGGCGCGCCCCAGAAGATCGACCGGAGCGTCGGAGCAGCCAGCCATCCGAAGAGCGCCAGCAACAGAAAACCCATCGGAACGCGGAACCTCGCGACACGGTCGGCGTAGCTTTTTGAGAACCGTCTCATAAAAACTCCAGCAGTGCTGCGGCCACGTCTTCAGGCGTGATGGCAAGCATCGAGTTATCGTACTCGTCCCGGCGTTTGTAGCTTGTCACCGCGCCGGCGTCACGCAGGATGCGCAGAGTGCCTCCGAATGGTCCATTGCGAGCCGGATCGGTGGGGCCAAAAATAGCCACCCCTGGTTTCCCCAGTGCAGCGGCCAAGTGCATCGGCCCGCTATCCACACCCAGAACGGCCGTGGCCCGTCGTGTTGCGTCGATCAGCCCGGCGAGGCTGGATTGATGATCGAAATCCGAGCCCGGCGGCCCGTTCAATACCAGAGGAACCGGCAGCAATTCTTTCAGGCGCGCGTAGTAATCCAACGGCCACTCCTTCGCCCGCCAGCCGGCCGAAGGGCTGGCAAGAACGAATCGTCCATGAGGAAGCTCTGCTTCGGGGCGTCCCGGAGGGAGCCAGAATTCGATCGGACCGGTTGCGCCGGCGAGCGCGAGGTTATGTTCCACTACGTGCGACCCGCGCCGTTCCACGCGTTGGGTGTACAGATATTTTGCCGGTGTCTCGCGGGGATCTTCAAAGCCGATAACGGTTCCGGCCGCCACCCGGGCGGCAATCGCTGACTTCACCAATCCTTGAAAATCGTAAGCAATGTCAAACTGGCGGGAGGGCCACGATGTGAGGATCTCGCGCACCGCGGGATTGCCTTCGAGCAACGGAGCCCAGCGCGGCTTGATCAGCCAGCTGACGCTGCCGAGGGCTGCGACGGCCGGCAACGCGTGGATTACATCGCCCATTGCTCCCATGCGGACGACGAGATTGCGGCTATCGGCCATGTTTGGCGCGTATGGTGTTCATCAGAGCCGTGCGGTCTTCCTCGATCGGGCGGCCCTGGAGATCTCCCCCGATCAGCACGACGTCCACGCACCGCAGCGCGGCTACCAGTTCGGCACGCGCCTGGGCATCCATCAAGGGATCGGGCGGATCGCGCACGACGACTACCAGCGGCCGATCTG
>CAYTVP010000342.1:2504-5105 GCA_964441675.1 uncultured Solibacteraceae bacterium
GCCGATCTGACTTGAGCGCCCGGAGCTGTTGGGCTTGCCCCGCCAACAGGGGATCGAAGAACCCCTCGACGATGTCGGCCTCGCCTTCCCAGGAAGCGGCCACCTTTCTGCGCGTATCCACTCCGGCTATTTCAGCAAGTCGAGTGCAACTCGCGCAACGCGTTCTGCGCTGACGCGTGTCATGCAGCGATGGTCGATGGGGCACTCGCGCTTCAGGCAGGGACTGCATTCCACCGGCTCCCGCACCACACGAGCCAGCGGACCCGTGGGCCCAGTCGTCACCGGATTGGTGGCGCCGAAGACAGTAACCGTTGGAATTCCCAGCGCCGAGGCAATGTGCATCGAGCCCGAGTCGTTGGTCAGCATGATCCGGCACTTTGACACCAGATCGATAAAGTTGGCAAGCGACGTTTCCCCGGCTGTATTTGTCACTGTCACGTGCTGCGCGGCGATTTCTTTCGTCACGGCGTGGCAGACATCGGTTTCCGCAGCTGTCCCGAAGACCATGACACTGGCTCCCGTTTCCCCGGCGACGATGGCGGCGGCATTGGCGAACCGCTCGGGAAGCCAGCGCTTGGCTCCTCCGTATGCCGCGCCGGGGCTAACGCCAACGATGTTCTCCGGCCGCGGCGCGATTCCCGACAGGCGGACCAGTGGTTCGTCCGGAAGGGGTTCTGTGGTCAGGCCCGAGCGGCGCAGCAGTTCCAGGTAGTAATAGCTTTCGTGCGGCGGAATCTCTCCCGGTCGAGGTACCTCAATCGGATCGGTCAGCAGCCATCCGCGCGCGTCACGATCGTAGCCGATACGCCTCGGAATACCGGCAAGCTTCGCCACTGCCGCGGCGCCGAAGGCATTCTGTAGCAGGACTGCGCAATCGAACCGGCGTGTCCGCAACTCCTGAATCATGGCCGGTCGATATCCCTGCCAGGCAATCAGATCGTCGCAAAAGGGCTCGCGGCGATAGAGGTCCGCCACCCATGGCTTTGCCAGGATGGTGATGTGAGCGCTTGGATGCGCGCCGCGGAGCGCGCGCAGCGCCGGGAGCGACATCACGGCATCGCCCAGCCAGTTTGTCGCGCGAACCAGAAATCGGGAAAACGCCACCAGTACAATGGTGACGGAAATGCTGCCGCAAGAGCAAAGGCTTATTCTGGAGGATCAAGGATTTCTCGTCATCGAAAAGTATATGAGCGGCGATCTTCTGACAGAAGTTCGAGACCGTATCGAACAGCTTTTCGAAGAAGAGGGAGAAAATGCCGGTAGCGAATTCCGGCAGGAGACGGGTGCTCGCCGGCTAGCGAACCTGATGGACAAAGGTGAAGTTTTTGCACGTTGTGTTGTCATGCCGGAAGTTCTTGAGGGAACGGCGGCGATCGTCGGGCCGGATTTCAAGCTCTCCAGTCTGAATGCGCGATCTGCGAATCCTCATTCCGGGGAAGCACAGCCGTTGCATGCCGATATGGGAGCGATTGCGGACGAGGGCGGCTACTGGGTTGCGAATACCGTTTGGATGCTGGACGACTTTACCCCGGAGAATGGTGCAATCCGCGTCGTCCCGGGAACACATAAGCTGAGAATGCTCCCGCAGGACGTGCTTTCCGATCCGCAGGAGAGGCACCCTGGCGAAATGCTCCTCACCGGTCCGGCCGGAACGATTGTCATCATGAATGCGCATTGCTGGCATGGAGGGACAGCCAATCGAACCGGCAACCCTCGACGCGCCCTGCACAGCTTCTACTGCCGGTCGGATAAGCCGCAGCAACAATGGCAGAAGAAAATGCTACGGCCGGAAACGCAGGCTCGGCTCTCCCCTGGGTTGCGAAAGCTGCTGGCATTGGACGATCCGGAGAACGACCGGTTAAGCTCCGCTGATGTTGTCCGCAGCGGATTTCTGAAATGATCATCGCGAACCGTAAAGACTTGGTAGCGCGCCGCCGCGAGTGGAAAGATGCCGGGAAAACCGTGGTGTTCACCAACGGTTGTTATGACCTCCTGCATCCGGGCCATATACGCCTGCTCGAGAACGCGCGATCGCTCGGCGATGTACTGATTCTCGCGTTGAATACGGATGCCAGCGTCCAAAGGATCAAGGGGCCGATGCGGCCGATGCTCGATCAGCAACAGCGCGCCGAGCTGGCAGATTCGCTCGAGGCGGTCGATTGCGTTACCTTTTTCGATGAGGAAACACCGCGCGAATTGATTGCCGAGACTCTGCCGGACGTTTTGGTAAAAGGTGCCGATTGGGCACATTTCATTGCCGGACGAGAAGAAGTGGAAGCCTCCGGCGGCACTGTCCGGACGCTGCCGCTCGAGCCCGGCTACTCGACCACCAACATTGTCGATAAGGTTCTCGCCCGTTCACTGTGACCACTGCTGAAGTCCGCGAGCTTCTCGGCGAGATCGCTCACGCGGCGCCCTTCCGCGAGCTGATCCGGGCAATTCTCGACCGCGAATCCCCGGCGGCAAGCGGCCTCACTCCGACAGCAAAGGCTCTGATCCTTGTACTGCTCCAGCAGAAGATCGCCCGGCCGTTGATGGTGGTGGTCGATGGCAACAAGAGGCTGGAGGAGTTGCAGGAGCCGCTTGGCGCATTCTATGAGC
>CAYTVP010000343.1:0-2082 GCA_964441675.1 uncultured Solibacteraceae bacterium
GGCGACACAATTCTCGTCCATGGCGGCCTATATCGTCCGGATCGCCTAAATTACATCGACCCGCTCAGCGCGCCGTTCACGGGTTCCTGGGCACTTTCGCTCAAGGGCACCGCCGAGAAACCCATCACGATCAAAGGCGCGGGCGACGGCGAAGCAATTTTTGATGGCGCGGGCAACCACAAGCTCTTCGACGTCATGGCCACTCATCACCACATCTTCGAAGGGTTGACCTTTCGAAACACCGAGATTGCGCTCTTCGCCGGCGAGAAGGATGTTATGGGCGCGGTTGCGCTCACCGTTCGTAATTGCCGTTTTGAAGATGTGGGCGCCGGCGTATGGACGGAAAACGCCGATTCACGCGACTTCTTTCTTTCAGACAATCTTTTCCTGGGCCGCGAAGACCAGATGCGCCTCATCGGTTGGAACCAGGCGGGAATGCGCTCCGCAGGAATCTATCCCTCTCATCAGCTGCGCAGCTTCTTTGCCATCAAAGTGTACGGGCCCGGCCACATCATCGCCCACAACTCGGTTGCTTACTTTCATGACGGCATCTGCATTTCTACCTACGGTCCGCCGGACGCCGATCCCGAGCGCCGAGCTTCGTCTATCGACATCTACAACAACGACATTCACTTGACCAACGATGACTTCATTGAATCCGATGGCGGCTCGCATAATATTCGCGTCTTTCAGAATCGGGGTGTGAATGCCGCTCACAATGGCTATAGCGCTCAGCCAATGTTCGGCGGGCCGGTTTACTTTTACCGCAATTTGCTCTATCACGTTGCGGCCGGCGGCGCTTTCAAATTCAATGCAGTGCCTGCCGGTATCCTTGCTTACCACAACACATTGATTAGCGAACAGTCCGCGAGCCAGCCTTACTCAAACGCGCATTTTCGCAATAATCTGTTTCTCGGCCGCAATGTGCCGAACCGCGGTGTGATGACGTGGGCCAATGCCACAGGCGCCTATAGCAGCGACTATAACGGCTTTCGTCCAAACCCCAACGTCGACAAGCAGTACTCCTGGCTTGCCCCGGCAGACGGCAAGACAATATACGAGGCTAAAGATTCTGATTGGCAGAGGTTTCAGACGCTGGCCGACTTTAAGAAGGCGACCGGCCAGGAATCCCATGGCATCGAGGTCGATTACGATATCTTCGAAAACATTGAGCCGCCCGACCCTGCCCGCCGCCATCACGTCTATCATTCGATGGACCTCGACTTCCGGCTGAAGGCAGGCTCCAAAGCCGTTGACGCCGGCGTGCCGCTTCCCACGATCAATGACGGTTTTTCTGGTAAGGCTCCCGACTTGGGTGCCCTGGAGTTCAGCCAGCCGGAGCCGCATTACGGTCCCCGCTGGATCACCTGGAAGCCGTTCTACCGGTAACCTGAATGACGTCAAAGTACAGGAGAAAGCGATTGCTTAAATTCACGGCAGTTTTCCTACTTAATCTGGTTGCGGCTGCGGCCCCCGACCTGATTGTTCTGCATAAGGGCGATAGTTCGCTCGGCTTTTACTCGCCGGATGGCAAGCTGAAGTCGAAGGTAAAGCTGGAGCAGCATCCGCACGAAATGGTCTTTTCGCCGGACCGGAGTCAACTGTACATCACGGAAAACGGTACGATGCGCATCGAGAACATCGCTGCGGGTGGAAATTCAGTGGCGATTGTCGACCTTAAGAGCCGCAAGAAAATTGCGACCGTTTCAACGGGCTCCTTTCGGAGACCGCACGGTATCGACTTTGCCGGCGGCAGCATATTCGTCAGTACCGAAGCACCCGATCGCGTGCTTCGTGTGGACCCTAAAGCCCGCAAGGTAACGGAGATCTTCGAAGGCGTGGGCCGGATTGCGCACATGGTGAAAGTCAGCCGAGACGGAAAGACTGCCTACGCCAGCAACGCCGGCTCCGGAACAGTGTCGATCATCGATCTGGCCTCGAAGCAGGTCAAGAACGTTGAGGTTGGCAAGCGACCCGAGGGCAGCGTGCTATCGCCCGACGGACGCGAATTGTTTGTCGCGAACCGGGAGTCCGCCGAAGTCACAGTGATTGACACGGCGAAAGGCGAAGCCGTGGGACGCA
>CAYTVP010000343.1:2092-5063 GCA_964441675.1 uncultured Solibacteraceae bacterium
CGCGACAGGAAATGGTCCGGTGCGCATCGACATTACACCCGACGGGTCGACGCTGGTCTATGCCCTGATGCACGACCAGGCGATCGGCTTCGCAGATGCGAAGTCGCGCAAGGAGATTGCGGCGGTCAAGATCGAAGGCTCGCCGGTGTCTCTCCACCTGTCTCAGGACGGAGCCCGCGCATTCGCCGCGAGTGAAGCGATCGACACCGTGCACATCGTTTCCGTCCCCGAGCGGAAGTTGATCCGCACATTCAAGACACCGCGGGGCTACGCGCCCGATCCGGTGTCGGAGCTTCCCTGAAGCCCGGCTCGTAGCGCGCAGCACGGTCTAAACTTCTAGCCCTTCAGGTCGGTCAGAGACGCTCCGTAATTGATGTGGAACGGTGTGCCGTCGATCACCAAGGCTGGTACGCTCTTCACTCCCGCTCGCTCCGCTTCAGGAAGGCGACCCTTGTCGTTCCCGAGATGTACGATCTCTACGTTGTACTGACTTTTGTCGAGAGCCTGGACGAACTGCTGTTCGGCACTGACGCATACGGGGCACCCTGCGTGATAAAAGACTACGTTTTTCATTTTTCTTTTCTCCTTCTTGTTTTGTGGCCACAAGTCGCGGCTGGGTTCCGTTTCTACGTTAATCTCATTCTGGACTACTGTAAAGGACCAGTTTGTATATGTAAGGTAGTCCAGATAAACGACCGCTGGGGCGATTCATATAGTCGGTTATGGAAATAAACTGGTATCAATCTGGACTAGATTTAATATCTGGATTCGCGATAGCTAATAGTCCAGTAACATGGGCCTATGCTGCGGTCCTGGACACTGCCAATCAGCTTGGATCCGACCTCGGAAGTGCCAATCTACCAGCAGATTGCCCGCGCTCTTGCGGAGGAGGTCCAGCGAGGACGCCTGATGCCGGGAACTCCGTTGCCCGGTACGCGGACGATGTCCGAGCTGTTGAGCGTTCACCGGAACACCGTTACCGCGTCCTACCAGGAGCTGATCGCACAGGGGTGGGCAACTACGCAGCCCTCGCGCGGCACGTTCGTCTCCGAGAAACTGCCTGAGGCCCCGCCAAGCCGGGACCCTGTGCCGGCACACATTCCCACACAGCCGAACTTCGTCATTACTCCCGCGCCGTGGTCAGACGAAACACCCGCTCTCCCTGCCGGCATGCTTCACTTCACTGACGGCACGCCGGATGCCCGGCTCCTGCCCGTGGCGGCGCTTAGCCGGGCTTACCGAAGAGCTTTGCTAAAGCAAACCCGCAAGGGCCTGCCCTATAGTTCTCCGGAAGGGCACGAGGGGTTGCGGCGTGCCGTCGCCGAAATGCTTAGGACAAGACGCGCCGTTGTGGCCAGTGAGCCGAACATCCTCATCACGCGCGGAAGCCAGATGGCGCTTTATCTGGCGGCTCAAGCTCTCGTCACGCCAGGCGACGTTGTCGCCGTCGAGCAGCTCGGCTACCGGCCGGCATGGGAAGCTTTCCGCCTGGCGGGTGCTCGTCTGGTCTCGCTGCCGGTTGATGGCGAGGGCCTTCAGATCGAAGGGCTGGAGAACCTCTGTGCACGGCAGCGAGTCAGAGCCGTTGTACTCACGCCGCATCACCAGTATCCGACGACCGTGACGTTGGGAACATGCCGGCGCATGCGACTGCTCCAGATGGCGGCGCGGTACGGAATGGCTGTTGTGGAGGACGACTACGACCATGAGTTCCACTACGAAGGAAAATCGATCTTGCCGCTGGCCAGCGCGGATCATCAAGGAGTGACCATCTACATTGGCACGTTCACGAAACTACTGGCTGCAGGGATCCGTTTGGGCTATGTGGTGGCCCCGCAAACCGTCGTGGCGCGGATGGCGTCGCTGCGGTCGCTGATCGACCGGCAGGGCGATACGGTACTCGAAGCCGCGGTTGCCGAGATGCTTATCGATGGTGAGTTGCAGGCTCATGCCCGGAAAGCGCGGCGCGCGTACCAGCAGCGGCGAGACGCTTTGGCAGACCTTCTGGATCGAAAGCTAAGGGGCCGGGTGCAATTCGCCGTCCCGCCTGGCGGTCTGGCACTGTGGGTCCGTGTAGAAAGCGGCGTTAGTACAGAGCGTTGGGCGAGGCAAAGCCGGGCTCGCGGACTACTGCTCTCGCCCGGCAGCGCGTATGCGCTGGAGGGGGTGTGCCCGGCAGCGGTGCGGCTGGGCTATGCTTCGCTCTCGAACGATGAACTCCGGGAGGCAGTGGCACGCCTTGCATCCGCGTATCCCGGCCAAGGGGGCCAGTAATTTCGGGTATTGCGCCCTCCTTCGCAGCCAAAACAATAGGTCGCAGCGTTTGTCCGACCGATTTGTCCGACTTTTTTCCGACGTTTCGCCCCGGCTTCGCCCGGTTTGCGCCGGTTTGAGGAAAGGAAAGCAGCGATTGCCGTGCGACAGGTAGGCAGACCGGAGGGTTTGATTTTACAGGGGTTCGGCTGAGATTAGGTTGGAGGCGCGGGCGGGAATCGAACCCGCGAGTAAAGGTTTTGCAGACCTCTGCCTTACCACTTGGCTACCGCGCCGGTGACTAGTTTTGACGATACCACGGGCAGTACCGCATATGACGGATTCCGCCTGCCGGACCAGACGGTCTGCACAGCTGTCCGAAACTCTTTTTCGTCCGCGATCCGGCCCCCCGTATTCGGATTCCGATCGTATTTCGGGAAATTGCTCGATGAGACTTCAATCCGAATCCGGTGCCCCGGGAGAAACGTATTGCTGGTCACGCCGGCGGCAATCGTGATCGTATACTCCTTGTTCGGAACCGCCAGCTTTGCCTCCCCGAGTCCTTCGCGATACCGCATTCGCAATATTCCGTCTGTCAGGTTCCGCGCTTCGCCGTCCGGAAAAACGTCCACCAGCTTTGCCGTAAAGTCAGTATCTGGCGCAGTCGTCGAAACGCGCAGCACCACTTTCACCGGACCCGTCACTTCCACCTCGTCCG